>CALVPO010000086.1 GCA_944351345.1 uncultured Bacilli bacterium
ATTTATAAAAGATAATTATAAATTTTTAATAGTGGTTATTGTTGGTTTGTTATTATCAGGTACGGGAGTATATGCTGCTAATACGATATATTCTAAGAATGTTACTTATGATAATTCTAGTAGTGGTTTAACTTCAGTTAATGTTCAAGATGCGCTAGATGAAACTTATGATAAATTACTTAAATTCAATATTAATTTGAATAGTGATAACGCAACTACAAGCGGTACTTCAATACTATATATGAAATATGGAAGTGGTATTTATCTAGATAGTGGTTATACTAAAAAAATGACAACAAGTGCTAATTCTATAACAGTACCAACAAGAACTGGTTATACTTTTAAGGGATATTATGAAGGGTTTTCACATAAAGTTTATTTAGAAAATATTGGAAGTTCTAATGTTAGTCGCTGGATATTTTATTGTGATGATTATTATTGTTATGATGCAAAAGGTAACTATGGAGATGTTTATATTTATTATTCTGCTGATTATATTTTTGATTCTGTAGATGGAGTATATGAATTGGTTAATCCAGGAAGTGTTAATTTAGAAGAAGCTTATAGCTATAATACTTTTAATTCTAAATTTGTTTGTCTTTCTGAATATGGTATGGTTGTACATAATTTAAAAAAATGTGCCAATATGTTTTATGTAGTAAGTTTTAGTCATGAAGAATGTGATGATATCTTTTGTGATCAATACTATGTTGGTAAAAATTATACTATTACTTCTACTACAATGGTAACATATGGTACTAAATTAATAGATAGTAATGGACGTATTACTTCATCATTTTCTAATAATTATTTTAATAATAGTGCTACTTTGTATGCAAGATGGTCTTAGTATAGGAGGTAGTTTATATGTTTAATAGGTTAGAAAAGATATTTAGGGATAATAGGGTAATATTTATAGTAGGAGTAATATTAGGGATTATTAGTTCTATGTTATAAGTTATTAATGATTAATATTAGTTAAATAAAAACATTCTTAAGTTATTAGTTTTAAGAATGTTTTTATTTGTAATTGTAATAATAGTAAATATATAGTATAATAAACTAAATTTATTGGGGGAATTATTATGAGTTTAGGAATGATATTGTTATATTTACTTTCAGGTATAGGTCTATATTTCTTATTAAATTATGTAGATAAGAAATATAGAGATAATTATATAAATGGGGTTATTTTATCTATTATATATATAATTATATTAGCGGGAATTTTTAGTAATTATAATTTGGTTAGTAATAATGATAATATATTTTTAATAATTGTAATTGAGTTTTTTATTAGGTTATTTATAGATTGTTATATAAAAGAGATTCCTTTTTTTAGAGAGGGTTCTATTAATAAGAAGAAGTATATTATTTCTATTTTGGGTGGTTATATAATAAATTATTATTTTATTAATAGGGTTTCTAATGTGTTTTTAGAGGGGGATGATCTTAAAATAATAATTTGGGGTTTGATTATTTTATACTTGTATTTTATGTTTAAGAATGATTTTGGAAAATATAAGTTTAGGGAAAATAAGTTTTATTTTTATAGGGATAGAGAATATGTAGTTATGCAGTATGCTAAGTTTAAGAATAAGTATTTTAGAGTTGTTAGAACTAAATATAGAGAATTAATACCAGTTATATATTCTATTATGATTTATGAGAATTATAATAAGGGAGAGGTTATTAGAAAGCTAGATAGTTTAAAATATAAAATAAATAAAAATAAAGGTAAATTTGGAATAATGCAAGTTTATAGTAATTATCCTATTAGTGATGATAAGAGTATTTGTATTGCTATTAGAAAGTTAGAGAAATTATATGTTAGTGATGGTAGTAGAGAAATTAATTATAAGAGTGTTTTGAGATTATTAAATAAATATTATAAATCTAGTGTTGATACTAAGAAGATAGGTAATATATATAAGATTATTGTGTCTTTTAATAAGATATAGTAGTTTTTTTAATTTATGTTTTGTAATTTTTCCATGATGTTTTTTAGGATTTGTTCGTTTTTGTTTTCTTTTGGTGTGTAATAGTTGGCACCTTTTATTTCGTCTGGTAAGTATTGTTGTTTAACGTAGTCGTGTTTATAATCATGAGGATATTTATAGTCTGGGCTGTGATTTACTATGTGTTTTGGGACTTTTCCTATTTTTTTAGTTCTGACGTCATTTAGGGCTTTATCTATTGCTATTTCAGCAGAGTTACTTTTTGGCGATAAGGCTAATTCTATTACTACTTCTGCTAAGGGGATTCTAGCTTCTGGTAATCCTAGTCTTAGAGCATTATTTATAGCAGTGTCTACATGAGGACCTAGATTAGGATTAGCAAGTCCTATGTCTTCATATACTATTACAGATAACCTTCTACAAATGATATCTATATCTCCTGCTTCTATTAAGACTGCTAGGTAGTAGAGACTAGCATTGACGTCACTTCCTCTAATTGATTTTTGAAAAGCACTTATAGTGTCGTAATAGCCATCGCCATTTTTGTCTATATAGATATTTCCTTTAGCGCTAATGCTTTTTACTAAATCTAGAGTTAAATGTCCGTTATTACTAGCATAATATGCTACTTCTATTAAGTTATATACATATCTTAGGTCGTTGTTAGAATTATTTATGATATAGTTTATGGCATCGTTATCGATAGATATATTTTCTAAGATATTAGAGGTTATTACTTTATTAATGGCTTGTTTTATATCTTCGTTATCTAGGCTTTTTAGTTCAAATATTTGACATCTACTTCTTATAGCAGGATTTATGGCATGATATGGGTTAGCTGTTGTCATACCAATTAAAGTAATTAAGCCATTTTCTAAATATGGTAGTAGTAGATCTTGTTTGTCTTTATTTAGTCTGTGTATTTCATCCATTATTAAGACTATACCGTTATATAATTTTGCTTCTTCTACTACTATATCAAAATCTTTTTTGTTATTAATTACAGCATTTAACATTCTATATCTTACCTGTAGTTCTTCTACAATACTAATTGCAATGGAAGTTTTACCTATACCTGGTGTTCCATAGAGAATCATAGAAAATAGTTTTTTGTTTTTTACTAGATTAGTTATAACTTTGTTTTTGCCAATTAGGTGTTTTTGTCCAATAATGTCATCTAGTTTTTTGGGTCTAAGTTTTATTGGTAGTAATTCTTCCATGGTATTCCTCCTTAATCTTACATTATTATACATTAGTAATTAATAAGTTGCAAGGTTCTATATGTTTATGGAGCAGTAAATAAGAGTAAAAATAATTAATTAATAAAAAATAGATAAATTCGAGTAAAAAATCATTTATCTATTTTTTTCTTCGCAAATATTTATATTTTAAAGCACGCCAAAAAGAGGCAAAACGCCTTAAAAATTTTTTTTTAAAAATAGTGATTTCAAAGAACAATTGTGTTATAATTTAAGTATCAAATCTTAATTGAAAATTTATTTCAATGTTCATAAGATTTGGATTGGGTGAAGTAAGTGATTGAACAAGGTATGCACTTACTTCTTTTAATTTAAGCATTAATGACTTTGTATGTAAGTCGCCTTGTTCAAGTAATTGTCTAATAGTATGAGCAAATTGAATAAAAAAATAATGAGCTTTCATAGCATTATCATTTCTACTATTTAAATGAGTGATATTAAAAGTTCTATGTTTTTGAGTATAAAATCCCTCATTTTCAATCTTCCATCTATTTCTACCCAACTTAACAATAGATTTAATGTTATCATTATTTACAGGGATATTACTTATATATCTAAATGTGGTTTCTTTATTATTAGTTTTTTCAATATATTTAAAAGCATGAACAGTGATATCTTTATATTTAATATTTGTAGATAAATAATAATCTTTAATTGTAGTTTCATTTTCTAATAATATATTTCCTTCAAAAGCAGAGTTAATTTCTTTTAATCTATCAGGTTTTAAATTAAAAATATAGAACCATTTATTTTTATTACAAATTTTAATAATTGGTGTAGTAGCATAAAGACCATCTCCTGTAATAATAAATTTTTGTTTAGGATAGTTTTTCTTAATTCTTTTAATCATTCTTTTAAAAGCATTCGTTTCACAATCCTGTTTCTGCTTTTCAGTTAGCATTTTGGTATTTTCGATAAATTCAGAATCTAAACTAATCACAATATTACCAACACATAATTTACATTCCAATATGTATTTATAATAAGAAATTTTACCATCTTTGTGTTTTCTTTGTAGACAATTATTATTCAGATTGTAATCGTGATTGGATAAACCAGTTCCATCAAAAATAAGTTGAAAAGCTCCTTTATATTTATACTTATCAAACATTTTAGAACGAATTAAAGTTTTAACAATATATTTTTGGATTTCTCTTAATTCATCTATCTTTATATTAACAAAGACATCTTGGATAGTTTCCCAATAGGGTAATTCATCCAATTTTGTTTGACAAATTGTTGAAATGTTTTCAATACAAGCATCCGTATTAAAATTATCATCTGAAATAATTGACAATGAAGTTAATCCGCATAAAAGGCCAAATAATCTGGTTACACAAATTACTTTCATATCATAAGTAACATATGATTGATTTCTTGTATCAGTTAAATTATAAAATCTATTAAACAATTCTGGCAAATACTTTTGTATAATTGCGTATAAATTTCTAATTAAATTTTTATCTTTTCTTAATTCTCTTCTTTGTTTTCTGTTCACTACTATATACCACCTTTTATTATATAGTAATTATATCAAAAAATCATTGCGAAGAAAATTTACTCTTTTTACCTGTTATGGAGTGTTATGCTTGACAATATTAACTTATAGTGTATAATATATAGTTACTGAAAGAAATATGGGTGATAATATGGATAATATTAGTAATTATATAGCTGTTATATATGGAATGACGATTTTCGAAAAAGATGAGGTACAAAAATTTATACGTGATTTATACAGTATATTTAAAAAAAGAGTTGGTATTTTGAATGAGGATGAGACTTTAGCTATTAGAGAGTGTTTTGGAATAGTTCGTGGTGGTGATATAGATAGTGTAAGAAAGGTTGCTATTAATAGTTTGGATAGACAAATAAAAAGAATTCTTAGTGATGTTAATGACAGAAGATTGTCTGTTTTTGATATAGATGATAGTATTAGTAATTTAAAAAATATACAATTAGATGCTTTTGATTTACCTAGATATAATATTAGTACTATATTAGCAAAAAATAAAATTTATAATATTCAACAATTAGTTTCATGTAGTACAGTTAAGTTAGGCCAAATTTTTTCAGGAAGAACTGGTTCTTATAATTTTGTTGTAGATAAAGTACATATGATGGGGCTTAGATTTGCTAATGAGTTATCTGTTGCTGAGGTTAATAGTGATACTAGATTTAGAAAGTTAGTTCTTAATAATGATGTAGGTTTTTTAGATATAAGTAATAGTACTTATAGGGCTTTATGTAATGCAAAGGTTTTTAGTGTAGGAAATTTATTGGATTATAGTTCTTCTGAGATTTTAAGTATTAGAAATATGGGAGCTAAATCTTTTGGTGAATTAAATTCTGCATTAGATAAATATGGTTGGTGTTTTAAGGAAGCTAGAGAAGATAATTATGATGAAGTAGATGATTTAGAAAAATTATTGAATATGAGAGATGGGGTATTAGCAGATATGCAAGAGTTATATAGTATAAAAGATGAGTTAGATGAACAAATAGCTTATTTTGAAAAATTGGGATATTCTGTTGATAAAGTTAGTGGAAATAAAAGAGTTAAGAAGTTATAATAATATGGAGGTTTTTTATGAGTAGTAGAGATTTAGTTGATATTTTTAAAGAAAAAGAGGATGTTTTTGATTTGGAAACTATTATGTATGTTGCTTTTATGGAATATAAAAATAGGAAACGTAGTAGAGAAATATATAATATTTATGATTTTAGGGATTTTTCAAAAATAAATCTTACAATTTTAGTTAGCATATGGGGTTATAACAAGACTCCATTTTTCTAACCC
>CALVPO010000087.1 GCA_944351345.1 uncultured Bacilli bacterium
TATGGAGTGATAAAAGTAATATTGGATGGGATGAAATTACACAAGAAAAATATTACAATATTATGCATGAAGCAGGCTTACTTATTGGAGAAGCACAAAGAAAATCTAAAGATGCTAGACAAAAAACATCAGGACTAGTGGAAATTGGAGTTATAGATAAAGATAGAAAAATAACTAATATTGGAAATAAAATTATTAGTATAATAAATAGTGAAGACTTTGATGATGACAATATATTTAACATACATAAAGATAGTTTTATTTATTTAAAACAATTACTTAAAATGCAAAAAGTTGGTACAAATATGGAAGTGAAACCTTTTATAGTTTTAATATATTTGCTAACCAATTTAAAATATTTAACAAGGGAAGAATTTACATATTTATTACCTCTATGTATAAAAAATGCTGATGCAAAGAGTATGGCGTATATAATAGAAAAATTAAGAAATAACGAAACAACAATTGAAGATATTATTTATTCAAAGATGAGTGCAATGGATAATTATATTGAAGCACTAGAATATATGAATACTAATCCTATGGATACATTAGAAAAATTTGCAAAAGTAGATATGAATAGAAAAAGTAAAGAGTATTCAAAGCCAATATATCAATTTTATATAAATTTATGGAATATTATACAGGGTGAACTGGACGAAGAAAAAACAGATAAACTTATGGAATTTATAAGATCTAAAGCATGTAAAAGATACTGGAAAGAATATCTTGGATATAAAGTAGGAAATGAACATACAGAAGAATGGAAAGAATACTTAAAAAATACTAAATTATTTAAATCAAAAGATATTACAGAATATAATACAGAGTTTTTTAGAGTTATGCATACTGCTAAATGGATGGCAAATTTAGAGGATTATGCAGATTTAAATAGAAGATATATATCTTTAACTGATATAGTTTTATTTAATGATAATAAAATTGAATTAGATATATTACCTAAATATTACTTTTTAAATATATCTGAAGAATTATTAAATACTAGATTTTTAAAATCAAAAGAATATGATGACTTTATAGAAAATGATATTGAATTCTCTGAAATATATAATTGTTTGAATATAGATATAAATGAAATAATAACACAAATAAAAGTTGATTATCCAGATAGTAAAATCTCAATAAGTAATGTCAAAGAATTTATAAAAGATGAAAGATTCAAAAGATTTGAACTATTGATGGAAAGCAAGTTTAAAAAAGAAAACTTAATTATGTTGTTTAGAAATATTGAAAGAGATAATCGAAAAGAAATTGAAGAATATCTAGATTGTGAAGCAACTATACCAACAATATTAGAATATGTACTAGCAATAGCTTGGTATAGAATTTCTAACAAGCAAGGAAATATATTAGATTTTATGAAATTAAGTTTAGATGCTAACTTACTTCCCAAAAATCATGCTGGAGGTGGAACTGCAGACATAGTTTATCATTATAATAAAAGTGAAAATTATAACGAACATGACTTATTACTTGAAGCAACATTAACTGATTCCACATCACAAAGAAAAGCAGAAATGGAACCAGTATCTAGACATTTGATAAGAAATAAACAAGAATTTGATAACGATACATCTTATGCAGTATTTGTTGCTAATATTTTAAATTCAGAAGTTTTAAGTGATTTTAGAAGTAGAAAAAATTACTGGTATAAAGGAAAAAACGATGAAGATAAACAGGGTTTAAAAATTATACCATTATCTATAAATGATGTAGTAGAAATATTAGAGAAAAATTTGAATTATGTGCAATTATATAATATGTTTGAAAATGCTTATAATGATACAAAAATTAATGATTTAAGATGGTATGATACATTAATAAAAGAAGGAATAAAAAATATATAAAAATTGGAAAGAAAGGATTGACTAATTCTTTCTTTTTTTATATAATTTTTGCAGATGCATTAGATGCATAGAAAGGAAATACTTATGAAAAAATTAACTATTAATAATAGAAGATATTTAGGAAGTAAATATAAGCTATTAGATTTTATAGATGAAACAATAAAAAATAATTGTGGGGAATACAATTCAGTCTTTGATGTATTTGGAGGGACTGGTGTTGTATCTAATTATTTTTCAGAAAAAGGTAAAAAGATATATATAAATGATATTTTAAAATCTAATTATTGCATTTATAGGGCATTTTTAGGGAATGAAAAATTTAGTGAAAATAAAATAAAAAAAATAATAGATGAGTATAATAGAATTTCAGATTTGGAAGAAAACTATTTTTCAAAAAATTATAAAAATACTTATTTTAGTGAAAATGATTGCAAAAAAATAGGATATATCAGAGAAAATATTAATAAAAAGTTTGAGAATAAAGAAATCAATGAAAGAGAAAAGTATATTTTAATAGCGAGTTTACTATATTCTATGGATAAAATAGCTAATACAGTAGGACATTATGATGCATATAGAAAAAAACAAAAATTAGAAGATTGTTTTGAGATGTATAATCTAGATATTAATAAAAATCAAACTATAAAAAATGAAATATATAATATGGATTCAAATGAATTAGCTAAAAAAATAAAAGCAGATATCGTATATATTGATCCACCATATAATTCTAGACAATATGGAGACGCATATCATTTACTAGAAAATGTAGCTGAATGGAAAAAACCAAAAGTATATGGTGTTGCTAAAAAAATGGATAGAAGCAAAATAAAGAGTAACTATTGTACAAATAAAGCTTCAAATGCTTTTAAAGATTTAATAAAGAATTGTAACTGCAAATATATAATTGTTTCTTATAATAATATGGGACAAAAAGGAAATGCAAGATCACAAGCAAAAATATCTGATACAGAAATATTAGAGATATTAAATCAAAAGGGAAAAGTAAAAGTTTTTGAGCAAGATTTTAATTTCTTTACAACAGGTAAGACACACATTGACAATCATAAAGAAAGATTATTTCTATGTGAGGTATGTGAACAAGAAAATGAAGAACCTTCTTATAATGCAAATATAATTAGTGAATTTGCTAAATCACCTCTAAATTATGTAGGTGGTAAATATAAGTTATTAAATCAATTAACAAAAAAATTTCCTTCAGAAGTAAATACATTTGTAGATTATTTTTGTGGTGGGGGAAATGTTGGAGTTAATATAAATGCAAAAAAAGTTATTGCAGTTGATAAAGAAAAATATCTAATAAATGTACTTAACCTATTTAAAAATTATTCATATACAGAGATTATAGATAAATTAGATAATATAATTGAAAAATATAAACTAAGTAATACTTATATTAATGGATATGATTATTATAAATGTGATAGTTCTTCAGGATTAGGAAGTTATAACAAACAAAGATATCTGAAGTTGAGAAATGATTATAATAAAATGAAAGAAGAAAGTGATGAAAAAACATTTAAATTTTTAGTGCTAATAATATATGGATTTAATCATCAAATAAGATTTAATAGTTCTGGAGAATTTAACATGCCAGTAGGCAAAAGAGACTTTAATGGATCAATACGAAAAAATTTATTAGCATTTTGTGAAAAATTAAAAAGTAAAAATATAGAATTTATTAGTGAAGATTTTAAGAAGTTTAAAATAGATAATTTGACATCAGAAGATTTTTGTTATTTTGACCCTCCATATTTTTTAGGTGATGCAAGTTATAATGAAAATAATAATTGGACTGAAAAAGATGAGAAAGACTTATTGAACTATATAAATAAGTTAAATGAAAAAAATATAAAATTTGCATTATCTAATGTAACACAGCATAGAGGAGAAAAAAATAATATTTTAATAGACTGGGCTATAGAAAACAAATACAATATAAATTATTTAGATTACAATTATAACAATTCAAATTATCACTCAAAAAGCAAATTGAATGTAACAGAAGAAGTTTTGATAACAAATTATAGTATATAGGTTATTGGAGGGAGAATATGTTTTTAGTTAATAAAGAAGATAAAACAACACAAGAAATAAAAGATATATCATTTAAGAGTTGTGGATTAAAAGAAAGAGATGATTTACAAGAGTGGATTTCAAACAATCCAATGATATTAGGAGAAGAATTACTTATTATACAAAAAGAATTTGATGGTTTTAGTGATACTAATGAAAGGTTAGACCTTTTAGCTTTAGATAAAAGTGGCAATTTAGTAATAATTGAAAATAAACTTGATGATAGTGGAAAAAATGTAGTTTGGCAAGCAATGAAATATGCTGGATATTGTTCATCATTAAAGAATGACGATATAAAAGAAATATATCAACAATATATAAATAAAAGAGGACTAAAGGTCAATGCAGAAGAATCAATAACAGAATTTTTAGAAAAAGCAGATTTTTCCGAAGTTCAATTAAATCAAGATTTAAGCCAAAGAATTATTTTAGTTGCAAGGGAATTTAGAAAAGAAGTTACTAATACGGTTATTTGGGCAAGAAAATTTGGAATAAAAATTCAATGTATAAAGGTTATTCCGTATAAAATTGGAGAACAATTAGTTGTTGATACCGATCAAATAATTCCCGTAAAAGATATAGCAGATATAATGATTGGATATGATGAAAAAGCCAAAGAAGAAGTAGAAAATAAAGATAAATTAGCTAATTGTCAAATTACTAGAAATGAATTTTGGCATTTATTCTTACCAAAATTTAATGAAAAATCAAGTTTGTTTGCTGGAAGAAATATTGAATTAAATCAATATGATCATTGGTTTAGTACAGGATCAGGAATAAGTGGTGTACACTTTAGTTTTCTAATAACAAAAGATTATGCTGGTGTAGAACTA
The DNA here is from genome assembly GCA_944351345.1 of uncultured Bacilli bacterium. Classification (GTDB taxonomy): domain Bacteria; phylum Bacillota_I; class Bacilli_A; order RF39; family UBA660; genus RUG11198. The sequence goes on from CALVPO010000087.1 coordinate 4,799, forward strand.
GGAATAAGTGGAGGAACACAAGAAGAAAATAAGAAAATTTATGATTATTTTTATAAGAACAAAGATGAAATAGAAACAGCGTTTGGAAAAGAAATGGAATGGGAAAGATTAGATGACAAAAAAATGTCAAGAATATCATCAAAACTTCATGGTGTAAGTATTTATAATAAGGAAGATTGGAATGAAATGATGGAATTCTTAACAGAAACAATGATAAAATTTGAAAAAGCCTTAAGAAAATATATAAATAATTATTCTAGAAATATAAAAAAATAAAACTAAAGAAAGCAAAATAATTATGTGATTTTAAATTGCAATTATTTTGTTTTTTTGATAATAAAAGACAAATTTCAACAAATTTTTTAAATAAAATATGATAGTATTTTAACGAGGTGAAATTATATGGATATAGTATTCAAAAAATTAAAGGTGGATAACAGATTTGCTAACTCATTTGAAAATTGGACAAAGAATAATGTAATTAGTTTTTCTAATGATGGATTTATAGATATATATGCTCCGAATGGAGTAGGAAAGTCTAGTTTAGCAAGAGCACTTAATAATGAGAATAAATCAGAATATGAATATGAATATAATGGAAAACAGTATACCGAAAAGAGCAAAGAATCTCCTGTATTAGTTATTGATGATTTCTTTTTTAGAAATATTGCTACTAGGGATAATGAAAAGTTATCTGATTATATTTTAGGATCTCAAATTGAAAAAGAATTAAAGCTTAAAGAAAAAATTGAGACAAGTACAAAAAAAGTTAAGGATGATATTATTTCGTATCTAAAAAAAGAGTATAATATCAAATCAAAAGATAGTTGTTTATGTGGATATATAAAAAATGATTCGTTAAAAAAATTTATAAATGCACTTTCTAATGCTCAAGATAAAGGTAAAAATTATTCGGCTGATAATTTAACAAAATTGACATCAGAATTTGTTTTGAATGAAAATAAGAAAATAGATAGCAATAAGTTTAATTATATAAAGGATAATATTGGAGGAAAAGAATCAATAATAAAAAGTATTATTGATTTTGATACAAATAATATAAAACTAATACATGGATTTAGTAAACTAGATATTAATAATGATG
>CALVPO010000088.1 GCA_944351345.1 uncultured Bacilli bacterium
TTTCTATTTATTAATAAGTTTAGGTCGTTGTTTTTATTTTGTCAAATTGTAAGATTTATTTTTGAAAATTCCCTTATACTTAATAATTTCTCTAACTTCTATATTATTTTTTTTAATTTTTTTCTTCTAATTTTTCTTTAGTTAAAGTACTGCCTTTATGATTAAACTGGCCACCATTTTTTCTACTAGTAGTAGTTCTATGATTATATGTATTAACACCAGTCTTTTTATTTCTGTCGACAATCTCTTTGCTTGTAGGAATTCCAGAATTAGTACTATTTTTATTTACTTGATTATTTAATTTGTCAATTAAATAATCCTTATCTACTATATTGTTATTTATAATTCCTTTTAATCTATTGATTTCGTCATATGCTTTTAATAAATCTTCTTGCAATTTTTGATTCTTCTGTATTAAAGTTTTAGTTATTTTTTCTACTTCTTTATTAATTTCTTTTTCTTTTATAGAATTGATATTAGATAATTCATTATTAAGTTTTTTATTATCATATCTCAATTCTTCTACTTCCCATCTTAATTTATTATATTTTGAAGTTATTTTTTGATTTTTTTCTAATTCTTTTTCATACATTGTGTAAATATCATTATTATATTTATTTTTGCTCATAATTATCACTACCTTAAGCTATTATTATTATAATTATAATACAAAATTAATAAAAAAGCGAGATACATTTGACTAATTGCTTAAGGTAGTCGTATCTCACATATTCATTATATCACAAAAAACTATATTTGTATTAGTAAATTTAATTATTTATGGCTGAGTAGTAACAAAACTATCAAGAATTTAACTAGTTAATTCTTGATAGTTTTTTTATTATTTATATAATTTATACATATTTTATTTATTGGTTTTTTTTTTTTTAATAATGGACAAATTATAACTAATGGTAAGCAAGTAAATAAACCATATACATATCGAAGTTCAGAAAATACAGGAGTAGCAACCATTATTGTTAGCCATAAACAAATTAATGGAATATAACATAATATATATTTGTATTTTTTTTTGTAAATCAAAATCATTACTGATGATAATAATAATATAAACATAATTCCTAAACTCCAAATTAGATTAGATAGTGGTAACTTTCTAGAAGTTACAATATCAAATTTTTTTATTGCATTTGGAACTTTAGGCGCAGAATAAACATCAATATCTTTAAAAATACTTTTGCTTTCTCCTGCAGTTGCCCAATAAATAACATCTGGATACCAATAACCTAAGGTTTGACAAAAATAAGCTTCTATATAAGTTTTAGGATGTTCTAAAAAGAGTTTAAACCAAATTGAAAAAAATTTAAATTTATTTTTTGAAAGTTTTTCATTATTAACTAACCTTTTTATTGGATCTGATATTGTTGGATTATATTTTTCTGGAATTTGTTCTATATCTATAATAGTATCTAAATATTTGTAATCTTTATTATCTAGAGTAGCACCACTTGATATAACTCTTGATATTTGTTGTAATGGAATAGAATAAGCTTCTGATGAAGTAGTTTTTTGAACATTATAATAATCGAATATTGGGCCTTTTATTATAAAATATATAATAATAATTCCAATATTTGAAATAGTAATTATTTTTCGATTATATTTACTGAATAATATAAATATTGGTACAAATAAAAGAAAAACATATATACCATTATTCCTAAAAAACAACATTACAAAAACTGAAATCAAATACATTATCACATTGTTTTTAGATAATTTATAGCCATTTTCTATATAATTATATAGCGATAAAAACAACATAACAAACGTAAGCCCAAATAATACATCTCTCCATAATGTAATGCTATAAATTGCATATAATGGTGAAAAACATATATAAAGAAAGATAATAAAGATAATTATTTTTTTTACATTTTTTTCATATAAAAATTTTATTATATAAGTAAAAACAAAGGAATTAATGACCATCTGAATAATTATATAAAAAGCAACTGCATAATTCATCTTATTAAATAGTAATTTACCTATCATAATAAAAATTCCAACAAACCATGTATGTCCAAAAGTATGATAATCACTTAATATACCATTATTTATATAATGTAGAGAATAATATGAATCTGGTGTCATTACAGCAGGAAAATATCTTAAAATATATGGTAGATAACATATCAAAATGATTAACATTGTTTTAATATACATTTTTTTAGTAAATTTTCTTTGACCTTTTATTTCTATTTTATTTATAACTTCTATTATCGTACAAGTTAATATTCTAAAAAAGAAATAAAAACCAATTATTCCAATAATAGAATAAATAATATTTTGACTATCAAATATAGAAATTGATTGATATCCTACATAAGAATAAGTAATACTACCTAATATCAAAATAGATGATAAAATCAAAGAAAAGATACTTGCTATAATTTTAGTCCTTTTATTACATCTATAGTAATTATTGCTTCTTTTATAATAAAAAACACATAAGAAAAAAAACAGTAAACTTAGCATAAAATTATAAGAATTATTAGAAAATATAATTTTAAAATAAATAAGAAAAGCTAAATAACTAATTAATGATATTATTGTAATTTTTATACCATTTTTATATTTCATAATATTTCTATACATTTTATATTCAACACTCCTTTGATTAAATAAACTATTCTTTCAATTGTAAAATTTACAATTTATAATACTAATTTTAAATAACTCTTTAAAAATATTTTTTTCATTTTATGAATATATAATTTTAATCTCAATAAATATCAAATTAATTATATTGAAAATATTAATAATATATCTAAAATGAAGAAAGCAAAATTCAATTTAATTTCCCCATTTCATTATAACAACACCAAAAATTACAATAAAAATTCCTATTTCCTGCATTAGAGTTACTTGTTCCTTTAAAAATATACAAGAACCAACTACTACTAGTGTATTAACTAGGGCAACTGATAAAGGCATAACAATAGTTAAATCATTTTTACTAACGATATATAACCATAACAAGAAACTAAAACCATAACAAAAAATTCCTATAAGTGTTTTAAAAGATAAATTTATATTTATATTAAATAAATTAATACTAAAGTCTGTTATACCTGAACCTAATTTAAATAAAATTAGACCTGATGATGATAATACTACATATAATAAAAATAATATTATAGACATTGTTTTACCTCTTCTTTCCATCTTTTTCATCCTTTTTCATAATAGATAATTCCTGAATTAATTTGACTATTTCTTTTTTTAGTTTAGAAAGTTCTATACTTTGATTAAACACTACATAAAATAACATAAAATAACCTATTAAAAATACCATATTCGAAGTAGCTTCAAATCCAAAAAAGTTAGAAACAGTTATTAATATACTTGGAAATAAAGCGAAAATAAATAATAAAATTAAAGTAAAAATCCAAACTGTAACATATTTCATAGATATATTTTTTCTCTTAATAGTATTGAGTAAAATTATTGTTATTATTAATAAAAATATTACTAAAAATATTTTTAATGTTAAATTCATTATTCTACCTCCCTATTAATAGTAGCTATTATTATAGACAACGATACACTAATCATATAATAAATACTTTTCTTCAAATTAATTGAAGATTTTCCATATTCTCTACTATGCATTTCAACAGGGATTTCTGTTAATTTATAACCTTTTTTTATAATTAATGCGTTAGTTTCAGGTTCTGGATATTCTAATGGATAGTTATTAGCAAATAATTCAATTATTTTTTTGTTTGCAGCTCTAAAACCACTAGTTGGATCAGAAATTTTAAAACCTGTACATATTTTTATTATATATGATAAAAGTTTTATACCTATTCTTCTAATACTACTTGATCTAAACTTTGATAACTTACTAACAAATCTAGAACCAATTACAAAATCATAGCCTTTATTTATTTCATCAATTAATTTATCAATATATTTTTCATCATGCTGTCCATCACCATCAAATTGAATTGCTATATCATAATTATTGTAATAGGCATATTTATATCCTGTTTGAACTGCTCCACCAATACCTAAATTATTAATTATATTAATATAATTATAGTTATGTTCTTGTAGAACATGTAAAGTATTATCTGTACTACCATCATTTATTACAATATAATCTATATTATATTTAGACTTTTTATTATATTTTATAACTTTATTTATAGTCTTTTCAATATTTAATTCTTCATTATATGCAGGAATTATTATTAAAATTTTTTTCATAAGAATTACCACCTTTAAATAAACCTAATAATATAGTTAAATAAGAAGAAAGCAAATTAATATAAACAAATGAAAATATATCTTTATCTTAAGGCTGACTTTTTATATAGTAAGAATTTAAATTCTAATTAACAACATATAAACAAAATATTTTTCTTGTGTTTTATAAATAATTACTCTTTATTGTTATAAATAGTAATAAGTTGACTAAAATACTCAATAATTATCTATATTACTAAAACAATTAATCTTTTTTATGATTTCTTTCAATTTTAATCATTTAAAATAGAATCCCATATTTTTACAATGTTATCTTTATAAAATTGTTTTGATGTAGTTATAGCATTTTTACTATATTTTTCTCTTAATTTCTTATTACTTAGTATTAAATCAATATCTTTAATATACTCATTCTCATCTCTGTTTTTGATTAAATAACCATTATATTCATTTTTTATAATGTCTCCAGTCCCAGAAGCTGTCTCATATGCTATACAAGGAACTCCATAGCTCATAGCTTCTAATAATACCATAGGTAGTCCTTCAGTTATAGAAGCCATTAAAAATATAGATGATTCTAGCATATATTTTTCTATTTTTTCATGAGATAAATATCCTAATAAAAATATTCTAGATTCTAATTTAAGTTTTGTGATAAGTTGTTTTAAATTATTGTATTCTTTACCATCTCCTATAATAAATAATTTGCTATTTTTATCTTCTATCTTTGAGAAAGCTTCTATAATTTCATTATTTCTTTTGCCTATATCTAATCTACTAACAGTAATAATATTATTATTTAAACTACTTTTTTTACTAGGTAAACTTGTTAGCATATTTGGAAGCAGCACAATTTTAATATGAGAATTTTTTGATAAAATTTTTTCATAATCACATTTTAAAGCTGTGGTTAGTGCACATAAATAGTCTATATTATAGTAATAATTTTTAATTTTGTTTATATATTTTTTGTTATTATTGTGATAGCAATGTTCTTGAGCTATTTTTAATGTTGTTGGTTTACCATATTTACTTAATAAAATATTAAACTCTACTCTAGTTGATACTATTGCATCACTTTTATTCTTTTTTATACAATTTATTATTAATATTTTTTTATAAATTAATATTTTTATAGCATTAATACCTTTAATAAAAGTTTTAAAATATTTTTTTTTATTTTTTTATTTAATAAATATTTCTTTATTAGGTTCTCCTTTGTATAAATAAGTTATTTTTACTTTATTGTTAATATTCTTTTCCTGATTTTTTGCTAATTTATAAAAAGAAATTATTTCAATGTTATATTTTTCAGATAAAGCATTAGCAGAATTAATAGTTGCACTTTCTATACCTCCATACCCTAAATGTAATGCCAAAAAACTAATAGATTTTATTTTTTTTTTGTTTTTATCATTTTTTATATCTATATTTATTTTTAGCTTTCTAATTAATAAGACTAGAAATTTTGAAAAAT
>CALVPO010000089.1 GCA_944351345.1 uncultured Bacilli bacterium
TATTTTATATTTATTAATAATTTTAGGTCGTTGTTTTTATTTTGTCAAATTGTAAGATTTATTTTTGAAAAATCCCTAAAATAGTATTATGGTGGTGATAGAGTGAAGTTAGATGATTTAAATAAAGAATATGATAAGTTACAAGTAAAGTATGGGGCTAAGGAATTGGATTCTATATATAATGGTGGTTGTAGTATTAATCCAGATATATGCTTTGTATTTATGAATCCGACAGGGAGAAATATAGCTTCTTTTAAAAGTTGGAAAGGGCTAAAAGCTCCATGGATAGGTACTAAGAATATATGGGATTTATTTTATAAGTTAAATTTATTAGATAAAGATATTTATGATAAAATTAGGTCTATAAAGGGGAGTGAGTGGACTTGTGAATTTGCAGAAGAAGTTTATAGTAATGTAGAAAAACATAAGTATTTTATTACTAATTTGGGAAAATGTACGCAAGTTGATGCGAGACCATTACCTGATAGTGTATATAAGAAGTATTTGAAATTATTAGAGAAAGAAATTGAAATTATTAATCCTAAAGTAATTATTTTATTTGGTAATCAGGTAAGTTCAATAGTATTGGATGAGAAAATATCAGTTTCTCAGTGTAGGCGTAAGTTATTTAAGAAGTGTATTAATGGTAAATATTATGATTGTTATTCTGTATTTTATCCAGTTGGTAATGGAAGATTTAATATTGATAAAGCTATTGAGGATATCTCGTATATAATTAGTAATTTAAAAGATGGAATAAGGGTTTAGATATATTGGGAGGTAGAAATGAAACAGATATTGTTTGCAACTGGTAATCAAAGTAAGGCTAAAAGATTTTCTAAAGGATTATTGGATAAAGGAATAGAAGTGTTATCTTTAAATGATTTAGGAATTAGTTTGAATATTGAAGAGAAGGGAAAAGATGCTATTGAGAATGCTTTGATAAAGGCTAGAGCTTGTTATAAGGAGAAGCATATGCCTGTTATGGGGATGGATGATACATTATATATGGAAGGTGTTCCTGAAGATAAACAACCTGGTTTATATGTAAGAAGAGTTGGTGGAAAGACTTTAAGCGATGAAGAGATGATAGATTATTATACAGATTTAGTAAAAAAATATGGTGTAGATGGAAGAATTAATTGTAAATGGGTCTATGGTCTTGCTGTTATTAATGAAAAGGGAGAAGAAAGTACTTATACTTGGTTTAAAGATGACTTTTATATGGTAGATACTAGGTCTAATAAAATTAATATTGGGTATCCACTTAATTCAATTTCTAAATATAAAAAAATAGATAAGTATTTTACTGATGTAACAGATGCAGATATGGATTTAATTAAAGTAAATGAAGATGATGTTGTAGATTTTATTTCTAGTCATGTTTAATTTTTAGGATTTTATTGAAAGGAGATTAGTTATGATAAGTTATGAAGAGTTGTATGAAATAGTTAAAAATAGACTTTCTTCTAAGCGTTTTAATCATTGTTTGAGGGTTGTAGAAAGGGCAGTAGAGTATGCTAAGGTATATGATGTTGATCTTAATAAGGTAAAGCTTACGGCTTTGGCTCATGATATAGCAAAGGATTTAAGTGATAGTAACATTGATAAATATACATATTTATTAGATGATGTAGAACTTGTTAATAGGAGCTTATGTCATGCAAAAATTGGGGCAATTATTTGTCGTGAATATGGTTTTGATGAAGATATGTTAAATTCAATAAAATATCATACTACTGGTAGAGAAAACATGAGTATTTTAGAGAAAATAATTTATTTGGCTGATGCTACTGAATCAGAGAGAGAAATTGGTAGTAGTGATTATGTAGAATTAGTAAAGAATAATATTGACGAGGCTATGTTGAAAATATGTTCATTAACTTTGATAAGGTTGTTAAATAATAGCAAAGTTATTCATATTGATTCAATAAAATGTTATAATTATTACAATATTAAGCTTTTTTCTTAATAAATTTATTTAGAATGGGAGATGTTTTTATGTTAAAAATAATTGATGGAGTACCTGATATTAAAATGAAGAGACCTTTAGATTTGTTTATAAGTGATGCTTTAGAAAAGAAGATTAAGGATAATTGGGATAATTTTGTTAAGGATAAAGATGATTATTGGGATGGTGATCTTTTAGCTGTTACTAATTATGATTCAGTTAATAATGTTATTGAAGTTGGTCGGGCTAAATATTCTTGGTTAATTTATTCTAGTAACAATAATGATTTAGATATAAATAGTTTATTTGTTTCTATTTTATTAAGGACTATTGATGGCTATTATGTTATTATTAGGAATAATCATGATAAATTTAATATAATAGGTGGTATGGTGGAAGAAACTGATTTGAGTAGTGATAAATTTAATCCTGATGTTTGTTTAAGAAGAGAGTTAAAGGAAGAATTAAATTTAGACTTAGATAATAAGAATCATATTAGTTATTATGAGGTTAAATATTTTAAAGAGCCTAAGCCTGGTAATAATTATGGAATTGTTTATAGGGGAGTATTAAATTTTAATAAAAGTGATTTTATTAGTTATTTTGAGAAATGTAAAAGTAAGTTTGATGGTGAAATATCAGAATTATTATTATTAAATAAAAATGAAGTTAAATTATTAGATTTAAGTGATGGTGGTATTTCATATTTAAGTGAAATGATGGAGTTTGAGTAATAAAGGAGAAAATAGATGGTTTTAGAGTATGATGAAAAATATGATGATGATATTAAAGATTTATTAGTTGAATTACAGGAATATATTCAAAATATCGATATTGAGGGCTATAATATATTACAAAAAAATTATAGAAAATTGTATTTTGAAAAAGTTTTAAATGATGTTAAGAATTATAAAGGGAAAATTTTTTTGTATGAAGAGGATAATAAAATAGTTGGTTTAGTAGTTGGTATTGTAAATAATGATGAAATAGAAACTTATGATTTTAAGGCTCCTAAAAGAGGTAGAATTACAGAATTGGTTATATCAAAAAATGTTCGTTCAAAAGGAATAGGAACTGTTTTATTAAAGTATATGGAGGATTATTTAAAATCTATTGGTTGTAAGGATATACTTATAGGTGTATTTGCTTATAATGATAATGCTGTTAAATTTTATAGGAAGAATGGGTATCATGTACGTATGATTGATATGATTAAGATGGATATTTAAGTATTGGAGGTAGTGTATGGGTATATTTGATAAGATATATAATGATAAAGAAATAAGGGATAGATATTTAGAGGTAGAGAAATATGAGGATTTGAATAATGGTAGGGCTTATCATAATTTTTCTCATGTAAATAATGTTGTTGGGACTGTTGAGGTATTATTTAAAGATTTAGGATATGATGATGAAATGATAGAGAGGGCTAAAATAGCAGCATTACTTCATGATACAGGAGCAAATGTTGGAAAGGATGGACATGCTTATCGTAGTTATTTATATGCGTTAGAATATTTAAAAAAGTATAATTTAGATAGTGATGAAGATATTTTAGAGGCTATAAGGATTCATAGTAATGGTTTTGATACTGATAATATGATAGCTTTAGCGATAATTTTAGCAGATAAATTAGATGTAAAGAGTAATAGAATTTCTGATGTGGGACGTAAAGTTATTGGAAATAGGCAATATCAATATGTAAATGATATAGGAATAAATATTGATAATAGTAAATTGGTTATTGATTTTATTATTGATGATGGTGTTGATTTAATTGAATTAGAAGATTATTATTTTACAACTAAGATATTTAATGCTATAAGGTCTTTTTGTAAAAGGGTTGATTTAGTGCCAGTAGTTTTGATAAATAATAAGAAGTGGGATAAGTTTTATGAAGAATAACATAGAGGTAGAAGAATTAATTATTTAATAAAAAAGTTAGTAGGAAGTGAGGAAAATTTAATGAAGTTTTATATAGGTTCTGGTATGAAAAATTGTGAATTAGTTAATTATTATTCAAAGATATTAAAAGAGAAGGGGTGGGAGCAAACGTATGATTGGGTTAAAAATGTAAGTGATGATGTTAGTATAGATGATATGATAGGTTATGCTAAGTTAGAAAAACAAGCTATTGTTTCTTCTGATGTTGTTATTATATTGTTACCTGCTGGAAGAGGGGCACATATTGAGTTAGGAATGGCATTAGCGTTAGGTAAAAAATTATTTTTATGTTCAACTACTAAAGAAGAATTTAGTATTGAAAATACTGTTGCTTTTTATGAGCTTCCTAATGTTGTTAAATTAGTTGGCGATGCTTCTAAAAATTTAGAGGAAATTTTTAATTTATGTGAAACTAAAGATAGTGAAAAAAGATTAATAAAAGATAGAAAGTAGAATAATAGATAAATAGTTCTTTGAAAGTGGTAATATTATGAAAAAAAAGAGTAGTTAAAGATGAATCTAGGACATATTATGTTGAAGGAATGTCAATAGGAATGTGTTTGGGAATGTCTATTGGAACAGTAGTAGGAATTTTTGTAGATAATGTTTCTATTTGTATGTGTTTTGGAATAAGTGTTGGATTATGTATTGGTATGGGAGTAGGTTTTTTAATTGAGAAAGATAAATAGTAATTGTAGAGAGGTATATATGAATAAAAAAGTAATTGGTATTTTAATTTGTGTTATTTTGATTTTTATAGGTGTTGTTATTTATTTATGGAAGAGTAAGATTGAAAATAGTGATTTTGTTATATTAGATAATGTACCTAATATTGATGAGGAAAAAGATAGTGTTTTAGAGAAATATAATTATAGATTTTACTCTTATCAAAAAGGGGATGATGATTATATTGTATTTAAAATATGGGAACAAACATATACTACTGATTCAATAAAGATAGAGAGTATAGAATTAGAAGATGTTAATTATAGTAATAAAATATTAAGTGTTGAATTAAATATTAGTTTTAAAGAAGGAAAAGTAGATCCTTTGAGAGATTGGCCTTTAACTGATGAAAAATATATAATTATGAAAGTAGATAATAAAATAGAAGAATTATATGTTAATGGACGAGAATATGAGGATATAGAGTAAAAATATAATTTATTGGTTTTAATATAGAAATAGTAATTTGTAAAGTAATTTTTACATTAAAAATAGAAGATGTAAGGGAAATTTGATAGAAGTTCAATAAAGAAAATGATAATATTGTTTTGCTGGGAGGAAAATATTATGGAAATAAGTAAACGTATAAAAGATGCTAGGCTACAAAAAAATATTAATCAAGAAACTCTGGCAGAACAACTTGGGGTAACAAGACAGACTATTTCTAGTTGGGAAAATGGTAAGAGTTATCCTGATATTGTCAGTGTTATTAAAATGAGTGATATATTTAATATTTCACTTGATAAAATGTTAAAGGAAGATAAAAACTTGGTTAATAATATGCAAGAGAGAATGGATACTGTAAAAAGTAATAAATCTATTGTTTTTACAATACTATTTGCGATAATTTTTTTTGGAGGAATATATTTAATTCAAATATTTGTAGATATTCCTAAAATAGATAATTTATTTTTAAATATAGGGGTGTTAATTATATTTATAGTGGGTGTTTTAACTTATTTATTTTCTAATATATATGTAGGTAAGTTTTTAAATCAAAAAACATCTAATAAAAGTATATTGAAAACAATTATTGTTATGTTTATGGTAATATCATTATTTTTCT
>CALVPO010000090.1 GCA_944351345.1 uncultured Bacilli bacterium
TAAGTGCCTTTTATGTATATAAAAGTAACTGATAGAAAACTAAAATTAACAAATTTCATTTAAACTAAAGACTTTTCGTTAGAAATTTGGTACAATTATTTTAGTAGAATGATATGGAGTTGAGTGGTGTGAAGAAAAAGTTAAATAGTAATAAGATAGAGAAATTTAAGGATAATAAAGATAGTATTGTTTCTTTTAAGAAAGTTAGAAGAAGTAGAGTTAAATTTAAGTCTGATAAAGAGATGGAAAGGGAGGCTACACAGGAGGAGAATGTTTCTATTTTTTTGATTGTGTTTGTAGTCATTTTGTGTTGTATAGTTGGTATTGTTTTAGGTGTTTATTTATATAAGCTTGCTATTAATAGTAGTAATGCTATTATTATTAGTAGATTGATTAATAATTTGTTATTTTAATTAATAAAAAAAGATAGATATTTTTTGGGGATTTTCGACATTGTGGCTGGTTTGTGTTATTATGTCTTTTTTAGTATAAAAAGAATGCTGAAAATTTACTCAGCATCTTTTAATAGTTGTCTTTTTTTATAGGTGGATGTTTGTATTCTTGTTCTATTAGGTTTGTGTTTAGTGGTAATTGATATATAGATGTTGCTCTTAGTTCTATATCTAATAATTTTGATATGTTTGGTTTATAATTAGTTATTATTGGAATATCTAGTTCTTTTTTTATTCTATTTAAATGATTTTTTCCTTTAAGGTTAAAACCTAACACTCTTATGTAGTCTATGTTTAGGTTTTTTGCTTCTTCTTTTGTGAAATTTGTTAGTATATGAATTAGCATTCTATTTATTTTATTGTAGGTGTATCTTTTAGTTTTTATGTTTTCTACTAGTTCTTGCCAGTTTTTTGATATTAATATAGCTTTTTTTATTCTATTTTCTATTCCTTCATCTACTGTTTGATAGATTTCTAGATTGTTTGTAGTTATTATTTTGTATTTTAAGTAAGGAAAATATGAATTGGTTGTTAGATTTTGATAGAGATATTTTTTTTCGCCTTTAGGTATGTAATTGTCTATTGGTTCTTTACTGTTATACATCTTTCTTATTAAGGATGCGTTTATAATATTTGTATTTACAGTTTTAGCGTGATAGTTGTTTGTTCTTTTTATGGATACAGGTTTTATTTTATAATTGTTTCTTTTTATTTCTTTTATGTAAGATATTCCTAATAAGTCATTTGGTTCTTTTACTGCGTATCCTATGATGTCTGTTAATGATTTGCTTAGTGCAGTAGGGTAGTTTAATCCAATAGCTAGATATTTTTTTACTTGTTTATTATAGTTTTGGTTATTTAATTGAGTATCTGCAATTTTAGTTAATTTTTCTATATTGTTTGATTCACTTCCAAATATTAAAATATCTATTTTTAATTTATTTAGGATATTAATAGCTCCTTTAGCAAATATGTCTGCTGATTGGGTTGCAAAAACAAATGGTAATTCTACTACTAAATCTATTTCGTTTTCTAGACTAAGTTTTGTTTTTTCCCATTTATTTAATATGCTTACTTCTCCTCGTTCAGTAAATGTTGTGTTTGTTATTAATATTATTATAGAGTCTTTATATAGTTCTTTTGCTTTTTTTATTTGATATATGTGTCCTAGATGAAGAGGATTATATTCTGCTATTATTCCTATTTTTTTCATGGAATTACCTCGCTTTCTTATAATATACATTAATATATCATAATTTGGGCGTTTAAACAATTATCAGTTGTTGTTAAGGTAAATTTAAAATTATGGTAAATTATGTTTGTAAGTTGCAAAAAAAGGGGATGGGTGTTATAATCTTTGGTAGAAGAAAGAGGGAAGTGTATGAAAAAAATGAATTTTTCTAAGGATAATATTAAGGGTAAATTAAAGAAAATTAGAAAATTCTTGAAGAAAAACTATGTTGCTTTTTTTAAAAAATATCCTTTGTTTGCTTTTTTTATTGTTTCTGTTTTAATTAATACTTTGTTACTTAGAGTTATAACTGTTCATAATGGGTTGTATTTTAAACCTTTGCTTATGGATTTAGCACTAATATTTATAATATCTTCTTTTGGATTTTTATTTAAAACTGAAAAAGGAAGGAGAAGATATTTAGGATTTTTTTCTGTATTTACGGCTGTTTTGTGTATAATTCATTCTATATATTACTCATATTATGATTCTTTTGCGTCTATATCTCTTTTAGCAACTTCTACTTTTGTTGTTGATGTAGGTGATGCTATAGTGGAGAAGGTTATGAGAATTCAAGATTTTATTTATTTATGGCAACCTATATTTATTTTTTATGTTATGTATCAGCTTAAGAAAAAAGGAGTAGTTAATAATAAAGATAATATTATTTCTAGAAAATTTGGATTTGGTAATTTATTTATAACTGGAGTTATTTTGATATGTATTACTAGTGCTATTATGACCCCTACTGAATGGAGTAGGTTTGGTAAAATGTGGAATAGGGAGTCAGTTGCTTCTAGTTTTGGTATTTTTGCTTATCAAATTAATGATATTGTGCAAAGTTTAGAACCTAAAATTAATAATTTGTTTGGACATGATAAGGCATTAAAATTAGTTAGTGATTATTATAAAGATAATACTCCTGTTGCTTCTGATAATGATGTTACTGATGTTTTTAAAGGAAAGAATGTTATTGTTATTCATGCTGAGAGTTTACAGAGTGTTGCTATTAATAGAAAATTTGAAAATAAAGAGGTAACGCCATTTTTGAATAAATTGGTTAGTGAGGGTATTTATTTTAATAATTTTTATTCCGAAGTTGGTGTTGGTACTAGTAGTGATGCAGAATTTACGTTTAGTACTTCTTTGATGCCTTCTAATAATGGTACTGTATTTGTTAATTATTTTGATAGAGAGTATAATACAATTCAAAAGATGTTTAGAGATAATGGTTATTATACTTTTAGTATGCATGCTAATACGGGAGATTTTTGGAATAGGGCTACTATGCATGAGAATATGGGGTATAATAAATTTTACAGTAAATCTTCTTTTGATATAGATGAAACTATTGGTCTTGGTCTTTCTGATAAATCATTTTTTAGGCAAGTTGTTCCTATGATTAAAGATATAAAAGAAAAAGAAGATAAACCTTTTTTTGGAACTTTAATAACATTAACTAATCATACTCCTTGGAGTGATTTGGAACTTATGGATGAATTTCCTACTACTTGGACTGTTGATATTAATGGTAAAAAAATTACAAGAGATTATATTAATGGGACGACTTTAGGTGATTATTTTAGATCTGTTCATTATTCTGATCAGGCTTTAGAACAATTTGTTAATGAACTTGATTCTAATGACTTGCTTGATGATACTGTAATTGTTATTTATGGTGATCATGATGCTAGAATAGGTAAAAAATATTATAATACTTTATATAATTATGATCCGTATACTGATACTCTTAAAGAAGAGGGAGATGAGGGATATATTGATTATAATGAATATAAGTATCAATTAGATAAGAAAGTACCATTTATAATTTGGAGTAAAGATCAAAAAGTTCACAAAGAAATATCTAATGTTGCTGGTATGATAGATGCTTTGCCTACTCTTTCTAATATGTTTGGGATAGGGGTAAATGAATATCAATTAGGTCATGATTTATTTAATATGAAAAAGGGCGATAATACTGTTGTATTTACTGATGGTTCTTATGTTACTGATACAATTTATTATGATGGCCAGAGTGGTGATATTTATTCTATTAGTGATGAGGCTTTTAGTGAAGATGATGTTTTAAAAAGGTCTCAGTATGCTGATGATATTATTAAAGTTTCAAATGATATAATTACTTATGACTTAATTAATGAAATGGAAAATGCTTCTGTAAATGGTGTGGAGCAATAAAAAAATCTCACTTTAGTAGTGGGAATTTTTATTTTTCTTCTATATTTATTAGTTTTGCATGGACTGCTACTCTTTTTGTTCCGGTATCATCACAGGTAGATAGGGTAATGATTTTGTCGGTTGTAGAGACGTCTACGTTGAAGTTATAAGAACTTCTTTTTTTTATGGTTTTTAAGAATTTGTTGTAAGTATCCATTGAATTGAATATAGATTGTAAATAGTCAGTTGTAGGTTTTATTTTATAAACAGAAAATATTTGCCAAATAGAATTTGTTTTTTTTGTTGATAACTTTATGTAATGATAATTTTTATTAGATTGCCAATTTGAGTTTAATACTTTTGGCAATTGTCCAAACATGGTTCTATTTATTAGATTATGGCCATATATAATTGTATTGTTGTTAAAAGTTTCAAA
This sequence comes from uncultured Bacilli bacterium, assembly GCA_944351345.1. Taxonomy (GTDB): domain Bacteria; phylum Bacillota_I; class Bacilli_A; order RF39; family UBA660; genus RUG11198. Next base: position 4,295 of record CALVPO010000090.1, read on the forward strand.
ATTGTCTCTATAATCAGCAAATACCCAACCTGACATACTTTTTCTTTTATAAAAATTATGATTTAGATAGTAGCTGTTGTTGTTATGTTGTACTACTGGATAACTGATATTGGTTCCATTTACTAAAATCCAAGCTACTGTTTCTGAATTTTGTCTTATATATGGATTTAGATTGACATTTAAAAATGTTAAATCATCTGGATAATTTTCATTAGAATAATTTTTGTTGGGAACTATATATTGTTCGCTTGTACTTTCTTCTTCTTCTATGATTTGAGTTAGATTGTTTAGGTTGTCGGAGAAGTTTTTGTTTCTTTCACTTTGAACAAACCATCTTGTTACTAAAAAAATGCATATAAGATATGTTATTATGGATAAAGTTGTTATAATAATAGGTATAATTTTGTCTTCCATTTTTAGTTCTTTTTGTTTTTGTTTGCTAAATAGGCATATAGCCCCTATTATTAGATATTTTGGTATAAATGTTATTATAGTTAATATTCCTATAAAAAAATGTTTTATAAATGATATTATGAATTTAATACATGAAGTTGCTCCAATTATAATATATTTTAATGGATTCATAATGTCACCTTCTTATCTTTTAATATCGTATTTTAATTATTATATCATAAATTAAGTGAATGTATATATTGTGTTGCTTTAAAAGTTAATAATATTGTTAAAAATGTAAAAATGGTGTATAATACATTTGATTTTTTATGTGAAAGAAGGGATTGTATGAATGATATAAAAATAGGAGATAAATTGGAGATTCATTGTTATAAACATAATGGTAATTTACATAGGCAATGGGACGAGGCAGTACTTTTGGATATTAAGGATGATTATATGGTTTTTGGTAATGATAAAACTTTGGTTGTTGATAGTGATGGTAAGGTTTGGAGGACTAAAGAGTCTGCTATTTTGTTTTTTTTTAAAGATAGGTGGTTTAATATAATTGGTCAGCTTAAGGATTATGGCATTTATTTTTATTGTAATATTGCTACACCTTTTTTGGTTGATGAGCATGTTATTAAATATATTGATTATGATCTAGATTTAAAGGTTTTTCCTAATGGTAGTTTTAAGATTCTTGATAGGATGGAATATAAATTTCATAAGAAGCAGATGCATTATTCTAATAGACTGGATTTTATTTTGAGGTATGAATTAGGAAATTTAATTGATATAGTTAGAAAAAAAGAATTTCCATTTAATAAAGAGACGATAGAAGAATATCATAAGATTTATGAAAAATTAACGAGTAAAGATTAATGTTGGTAGTTTTTAAAGATTATTTTATAATGGTTTTTACTG
>CALVPO010000091.1 GCA_944351345.1 uncultured Bacilli bacterium
AACCAAACCATATCAATATTTTGAATTAACCTACACATCTTAAAATAAAATTGTCCAAAAAAATAACCAGTAAGTAATACAAAAGAATTAACATGAACTATAACAATACAAAAAAGAAAATCAAAAAATATAGATAAAATACCATTATTAGTATTATCAATTACTTGTCCATGAGTCAAAATATGAGTCAATATAATCATAAACATACTTACTATTCTTAATAATTCAAAATTAGACTTTCTAACAAATTTACTATCTTTCATATCAATTACCTTCCCATTACTATTATACCAAAATAATTTTAATTACCTAACATTTATCCAAAGTAAACCCTAAAGCTTCCACCTTTTTTATCACTTCATTAATAACTTTCTCTTTCTTTACATCTACAACTAATTTTTTATTTTCTAATGAAATGTCATAAGCTTTAATCCCTTTAATAGAAGACAAAACATTCTTTATTCTATTAACACAACCATCACACTTCATTCCATTAACAATAAATTCCATTTTCATAATTTCATCCCTTTCCCAAATCTTAATGAATTTAAAACAACAGTCAAACTACTAAATATCATAGCAATACTTCCAAACATAGGACTCATACTAATACCAAAATCAGTAAACAACCCCATAGCAATAGGTATCATACATAAATTATAAAAGAAAGCCCAAAATAAATTTTGTTTAATTACCCTATAAGATTTTTTACTAATTTTAATCAAATCTAATATATTACTAATATCATTATTCATTAATATAACATCAGAAGAATCCATTGCTACATCAGTTCCATCATTAATACTAATACCAATAGTAGCTGTAACTAAACTAGGAGCATCATTAATACCATCACCTACCATAATTACTTTTCTTCCACTATTAACTAACTCCTCTATATAATTAGCTTTCATCTTAGGAAGAACATTGGAAATAACTTTAGAAATCCCAATTTCCTTAGCAATAATAGAAGCAGTCTTTTCATTATCACCAGTAAGCATAATTACTTCTATATTATTATCCTTAAACTCATGAATAATATCTTTAACATTATCTCTAATAACATCCTTAACCCCAATAAGACCTATTACCTTAGAATTTTCTACTACATAAACAATACTACAACCATTAGAAACTAAATTATCATAATCATTCTTATACACACTTTTAATCTTTAACTTTGTTAATATCTTATCATTACCTAAATAATATTTATTATTATTAATCTCACCATAAATACCTATACCATTTAAAGTCTTAAACCCATTAACTTTTAACTTACTTCTCCTCTTAAAGGCAGTACTAATAGGATGAGTTGATTTAGCCTCAATACTAGAAACAATATCTAATAACTTACTATCCTTATATTTAGAATAATTATATACCTTAAATACATCTAACTTACCCATAGTAAGTGTACCAGTCTTATCAAATACAACCGTATCTATATTTCTAGCCTTCTCTAAAACATCGCCACTTCTTAAGTATAATCCTTTATTAGCACACAACCCACTACTAACAACCACAACTAAAGGAACAGCAAGCCCCAAAGCACAAGGACAAGCAACTACTAATACTGTAACCATATGAATTAAAGAACTCTCCAATGATAATCCCATAAGTAACTGAATAATAAAAGTAAATATACTAATTATAATAACTATTGGAACAAAATAACCACTAATCTTATCAGCTAATTTTTGAATCTTACTTTTTGTATTAGTAGCCTCAACTACTAATTTTACAATCTCAGATATAGTAGAAGCCTTTCCTATTTTTTTAGCCTTATACTCTATATATCCATCATAACTAATAGAACCAGCTATAACACTACTACCACAAATCTTTTCAACTGGCATACTCTCTCCAGTAATAAAACTCTCATCAACATAAGTCTTACCACTGACAACAACACCATCAACCGCTATTTTATCTCCACTCCTACATATTAAAATATCATCAACCTCTACCTCATCAATAGATACTCTCTTTTCTTTACCATCAACCTTTAAAATAGCTTCCTTAGGAGTAATCTGAACTAACTTACGAATAGCATCTTTAGTCTTATCTTTATTTATATTCTCTATAAATCTACCTAATTTAATAAAATAAATAACCATACAAGTAGATTCAAAATACAAACTAGAAACATAACTATAATTACCTATAATTATATTAATATAACCATAAACACTATAAAGAAAACTAAAAATAACACTAAACATAACCAAAGTATCCATATTAGGCATCTTATGTAAAAGATTCTTAATACCACTTTTTAATATATCATAACCATACCATAAAAATATAAAACTAATAAATAATAACACAGTAGAAAACACAATAGGATAATTATGATTTATAAAAGGAATATTAGGTAAATCTAACATATGTCCCATAGAAATATACATCATAAATATAACTAAAATACCAAAAATAATTAATTTTATTTTATCACTATTATTACTATCTACATCTTCTATACCATTAAACTCACCTAAACTCTCAAAACCAGCATCACGAATATAATGTTCTATTTCTTTTTTAGTTATATTCTCATATTCAATAGTAGCAATAGATAAAACTAAATTAACATTAGCACTAATAATACCTAACTGTTTCTCTAAATATTTAGATAAACCTGAAGAACAAGCACTACAAGTCATACCCCCTACTTTTAAAATAATTTTCTTCATATAACTCACCCGAACTTCAATTATTTTTTTACTACCAAAATTCTAAGAGCATTTAATATAGCAAGAACTGATACTCCAACATCAGCAAAAACAGCTGCCCACATACTGGCAATTCCTAAAGCACTAAGTATTAATACTAAAATTTTTACTGAAATAGCAAAAATAATATTTTCTTTTACTATTCTCATAGTCTTCTTTGATATTTCTATACATGAAGCCAACTTAGATACCTCATCAGTCATAATAACAACATCACTAGCCTCAATTGCCGCATCACTACCAAGTCCTCCCATAGCAATACCAATATCAGCAAGTGCTAAAACTGGAGCATCATTAATACCATCTCCAATAAAAACTAACTTTCCATTAGAAGACTTTTGTCTAATAAATTTCTCAACTAAACTAACTTTATCTTGTGGTAAAAGTTCAGCATAATACTCATCTAAATTAAGCTTATTTGCTACATCTTTACTAATATTCTCAAGATCACCGGTCAACATAATAATTCTCTCTACATTATTCTTCTTAAATAACTTAACAGCCTTATAAGAATCATCTTTTATCTTATCAGCTATTACTATACTACCAACAAACTTTTTATCAATAGCAACATAAATAACAGTACCAACCTCACTAGACTCCTTAAAATCAATCTTATATTTATCCATAAGCTTCTTATTCCCAACTAAAACTTTCCTTTTATCAACAATTGAAAGTACTCCCTTACCAGATATCTCCTTAGTCTTAGTAACAAGGCTCTCATCAATATTTTTATTATATGCTTCTCTTAAAGAAATAGCAATAGGATGATTTGAAAAACATTCACAATAAGCCGCATACTTAAGCAAATCCTCATCTGGATAATCGATAGCATCTACTTTCTGTACCTTAAATACACCTTCAGTTAAAGTACCAGTCTTATCACAAACAATAATTTCTGTATTAGCAAGAGCCTCCAAATAATTACTTCCCTTAACTAATACCCCAATACGAGAAGCAGCACCTATACCTCCAAAAAAAGAAAGCGGAATAGATATAACTAAAGCACAAGGACAAGAAACAACTAAAAACGATAATGCCCTATACACCCAATCCTTAAACAAAGCTCCATCTATAATAAAAGGTGGAACGATTGCCAAAACTACTGCTATAATAACAACTATAGGTGTATAATACTTAGCAAACTTACTAATAAAATTCTCTGACCTAGACTTTCTACTACTAGCGTTCTCTACCAAATCTAAAATCTTACTAACAGTAGACTCTTCAAATTCTTTATCTACTCTAATCTTTAGAGTACCATCATTATTAATACAACCACTAAGAACATTCTCACCCTTAGTAACATGCTTAGGTATTGATTCTCCAGTTAAAGCAAGAGTATTAATCATAGACTCCCCCTCAATAACAGTACCATCTAAAGGAATCTTCTCTCCTGGTTTAACTAAAATAATCTCTCCAACACTAACATCATCAGGATCTACCTTAGAAATTTCTTTATTACGATAAACATTAGCATAATCAGGACGAATATCCATAAGACTTGCTACAGATTTCCTTGACCTATCAACAGCATAACTCTGAAATAACTCACCTACTTGATAAAATAACATAACTGCTACTCCCTCAGGTAACTCCCCAATTAAAATTGCTCCTATAGTAGCAATAGTCATTAAAAAATTTTCGTCAAAAACATGACCCCTAGAAATATTTCTAATCGCTTTTAAAACAATATCATAACCAATAATAATATAAGCTATAAAAAACAAAATATTATTATACAAATTATTATTAAACTCTATAAAAAAAGATATTATAACAATCAAAAAAGAAATAATAATTCTAATTAATCTCTTCTTCATCTTATTATCCACATCTATACCTCCTCTATTACTACATCAGGTTCTTCTTTTTTTATTACTTTCTTTATCCTATCTATTGCCTCTTCTTTGTTTTCTATAAGACATTCAAAAACTAATCTTTCCATCATAAAACTAATACTAACCTTATCAATAATATCAATCTTTTGTAATTCACCCTCTAATTCATTAGCACAATTAACACAATCTAACCCTTTAATTTTAAATTTATATTTTTTCATTATTTTTCCTTCTTTCTAATTCTTTATGATTAATATGCTCTAAACCGATTTCAAAAAGTTCTACAATATGATTATCATCCAATGTATAATAAACTTCTTTACCACTCTTCCTACATTTAACAATCTCATTCTTTCTTAAAGTTGCTAATTGATGAGAAATAGATGACTTAGTCATATTAAGTACATTAGCCAAATCACAAACACACATTTCTCTTTGATCAAGTGCAAATAAAATTTTACATCTAGTAGTATCTCCAATTAATTTAAATAACTCAGCTAATTTATTAAATGTATTTACATCAGGCATCTTACTTAATGCATCATTAACAACATCTTGATGTATAATATTACAATCACAAGTAAATTCACTTCTAGCCATAGCACACCTCCAATAATATTATATGTAATAGTTGAAATATTACTCAACTATTACAATTATAGTTGAATAACTATTCACTTGTCAATAGTTTTTATATAAAATTAATTTTATTTTTACATTAATAATGTAAAATTTTAAATTTACTAAAATTTTATTAATCATATTTTTAAATATAAATTTTCATCTAAAAATTATAATAAAGAATATAAATACATACCAAAATTAATTTTTGGTATGTATATTATTGCAAGTTATTATTTTTAAAGGAATTTTATAAGCAAGAATTAAATTTTGGTGATTTGCTTTATATTTTAAATTAGATTATTATGCCTCATGAGGAGACTCTTATAATAAGAGATAGATGAAGTCAAGAACAAATTTTGATATAATACTATCGAAAGGATATGATG
>CALVPO010000092.1 GCA_944351345.1 uncultured Bacilli bacterium
TTAATCCTGATCCTCCAGCTAATGCAATATATCCGTCAACAAACATAGCAGCAGTTGAATTATTTGTTACAGTTACTTTGTACACTTGACACACTGCGTTTCCGTTGTCGTCTACACAAGTATCATTACTGTCATTATTAACGGCAGTTTCAACCATTGTATTTGACATTGGAATTATACCACTTGTTGCACCTGGATCTACAACTTTCTCTACAGATAAATCAAAACTGATATTAGCCATATTACCAGTAATATTATTAGTTACGCTTCCACTAGCTGTAAAGTAAGCGAATGTTGCACCAATAATAGCAACCACAAGTGTTGCAACACCAATTACACCGTAGAATATTCCCCTTCCATTATTTTTATGTTCTTCTTTCATCTCTTTAATCTATCCTCCTTACTGTATTAAGTATAGCAAATAATATTTTAAAATGCAATATTTTTTTTGGAAATTTTCCATAATTTAATTTGATATTTTGTTAATGATTTGTTTACATTTCTTTTTTTATTAAAAATTCTACTTTTGAAAACAATTCATCATTTATACTAGTAATAGTCCTAATTTTATTGTTTAAAGCACAATTTATTATATCAAAATTATACATGTCAGCGAGTTCAAAATAAGTATGTTCAGCATTTATTAAATGTTCTTTTTTTTGTTCATGTTGATCCTGAGATTCTTTCCTATTTTTTTTCAATATAGTTGCTACTTCATATGGTACATATAAAAATATTACTTTATCTGGTTTAGGAATTTCTAAAATATCAAATTCTAATGTTTCCATTTTTTTAAAATATTTATACCTTTCTTCTTTATTGGAAATCTTTCCTCCTTGATGAGCTAGATTTGAATAGATATATCTATCTAATATAACATTTACTCCTTGGTCTAATAGTTCTATTATTTTTTTACTATTGTACCTTCTATCTGCTGCATAATATAGAGATGATGTTAAATAATCTACATTACTAGCACCTTCTTTGAATAATCCTCTGATTCCATCTTTAAATAAATAATCACAATACTCTTCTTTTCCTAAGTAGCAAGCTGCTACTATTTGACCTGTTGGACTATCATACATTGGAAAAGATAACCTTTTGCTTTTTATTCCTAAATTATTTAGTTTTTGTTCTAACAGCAATGTTTGAGTTTCTTTTCCTGAGCAGTCTGTTCCTTCTATAACAATTAATTTTCCTCTCATATTTATTATCTCCTTCTTATATTTTTTATATCTCTTTTTTTAGTTTTAGAATTTTTCCACAGCTTTCTTTTCCTTCTTTACATATTCTTTGGGTTTCACATGTTGGTCCTAAAAGAGATGCAAAAATTTCTGCAGAATCTATATTTGCTACTTCAGAATGTAGATTATGTGCTATTTTTCTTGTTTCCCACTGTGTTTTATTACATTCTCTTAATCTTAGAATATGTTCTAAAGTTTTTCCATTCATATTAGTTATGATGTTTACCATATTACCTGATAGCGTAAAATAAATTAAATCTTCCTCTCTAATGTTATAATCAATTTTAAAGTGTTCATACATTTTTTTGTTTTCTTCAAAAATTTTTTTATATTCTAAATTGCATTTTTGTTCTATTGTTGGTGGCGTTTTATATTGTGTTAAGTCTACAATTGGAACAAAATCAGGAACTATAATATCGTGAGTTCTATGTCTTGTTAGATGAGTTAGTACGGCAAACGAAATAGGAATTTGAAATTGAAAATTCACTTGAGAAATTTCTAATTTATCTCCCTCTAAAATTATGTTTCGCATAAGCTTTTTCTTAAACTCTGGATATTCTTTAAGAGTTTGCTGATATGTTATTTTTGCTGTTTGATAATCAATTTGATATCTTCTCATTAGTGCAGAAATTAAAATTGTATCATCTATATTTTTTGAATAATTTAGTAATTTAGGTTTATCTAAAATTTTATACGAACCTACTTCTATTTTATCTTTTAAATATTCATCTACAGAATCTATTTCATTATATGGATAATTATCAATTTCTTTTATTATATATGGTATTTTATTTTTAGCAATTTCATATAGTTTTTCGCCAAATTCTTTTATTTCTTGTATATTACTATATTTTGTTTTAGTGAATTTTATTATCATATCTTTTAATGTATGAGCATCTATTCCCATTATTATGTTTGAATGATATGAATATGGTAATATATATCTTGCGTCTTCTACTGATATTCCTAAATCTAATAATTTTTTATATTCTTGAAATAATAAATTCATGTATTTTGTATATTCTTTTTTTACTTGTTCATTATTTTCTATTATCTTGCCTGTATTATCATAAAAATCAGGTACATAAAATCCAACTTTAGAAAAGTCAACTTCCCTTCTTGATTTTATTGTAAATGAAGAAAAACGCTCTTCTATTATTGTTTGTTCTATTATTGGAGAAACATCTTTTAGTAAAAAAACACAGTAGTCATGTTCAATTATAGATGAGTGCCCCATACTAATAACTCGATTTACAAAAGATAGGTTTTGATTTAGAGTTTTATTTTCTGCTAGCTCTAAAACTTCGTTAACATTTCCGTCAAACCTTGAAAGACTTCCTGCTGTTCTTACTATTTCTACTCTTCTTTCTATTTGTCTTTGGTTTATAATTTTTATTATACTTTGTTTCCAGTCTTCAATAATTTGATATAATTCATCTTTATTTTTTGTTTCACTCGTCATTAGTATTAAATTTATAATTTTTTCATTAAATATTTTTGATAAATCTTTTTCTAACTTACCTAAGTTAATTGCTTCTACCAACATTATATCCATACTTTTACCTCTTTCTCATATAATATATAAGTTACCAAAATTCCTAATATATTATTAATTTAATAATATCATATTTTATTAATTTTTGATTGTAATTAACCAATAAGATATATTGTAATAAATTCATTTTAATGCTATACTTATTATTACGAAAAGGAGTTTTTTTTATGATTAGTAGTATTTTATATTATTTTTTAATTTTCTTTATTTATTCTGTTTTGGGATGGATTATTGAATCAGCTTATGTTAGTATTAATGGTAAAAAAATAGTTAATAGAGGATTTTTGATTGGGCCATATTGTCCTATATATGGAATTGGTTCTTTGATAATTATTCTTTATTTAAATCAATATAGAGATAATTTTATTACTGTTTTTATTTTATGTATAGCTGTTTGTACTATTTTGGAATACTTTACTAGTTATATCATGGAAAAAATATTTAAAGCAAGATGGTGGGATTATAGTGATAGAAAATTTAATTTAAATGGTAGAGTTTGTGGAGAAAATGCTATTTTGTTTGGTTTAGGTGGATTAGTTATTGTATATTTGGTTCATCCCATTGTTAATGTTTTATTAAAAAATATAGATAAGTCTATACTTACTATTATCGCTATTGTATTTTTGATTATATTTATTATAGATGTTATTTTATCTTTTAATATGGTAAAAAAATTAAAAGATAGTCTTGGAGAAATGAATATTAGGAAAGATTCTACTCAGGAACTTAAAAATTTGATGTTTGATACTATTAATAATAATATTAATTCTAAGAAATTTAATTTAAATTTATTACAAAAAAGAATAATTAAGGCTTTTCCTAATTTTGATATTGTTAAATTTATTAATAGTAATAAAAAAGGGATAAAAAGATTTATCCGTAAAAATATTTATAAGTAGTTGTATGACTACTCTTTTTTTATATTTTTTTAGTAATATATGAGCCTATTATTAAGAAGATTAGGCATATAGGTATTTCTATTATGGAAGTTATGTTAGTTAGGACTTTAATTAATAATAATAATATTGATGATAATGTTACTCCTAAGATGAAGGAAAAAGTTAGTTTTCTATAGTTTTTGAAAAGATAATTTATTAGTAATGATAATAAAATAATACCTAATAGAAGGCCTAGTGAGAATGGAATTAAAAAAGTAATGTTGGCTATTATGTCGTGAAATTTAAAGATATTACTTAATACTTCTAGATAGATATTATATATTCCAACTAGCATTAATAGAGCTGTTGAACTTATACCTGGTACTACTGTGCCTAGTGCTTCTAATAGTCCACCTCCAAAGAAGACTATACTATCTAAGAAATTATTTTGTATAATATAATTAAAATTAATATTAGTTAATGATATGATGCTTATGATTGTTAGAGATATTATTGTGAGAATGTAACCTTTTTTACTTTTTTGAGTACTTTGTAGTATCAAGGGTACTCCACCTAATATTAGACCTATAAATAAAGATGTGGTGTAAGTATAATAATTGTTAATAAAATAATTTAGGATATTACTAAATATTACTATGCCTATTATTATTCCTATGGATAAGTTAGTTAGGAATAGAAAATTAGCTTTTATGTCTTTGAAGAAGTTAGTTATGGAATCTATTGCTTTATCATATAAATTAAAACTTATCATTAGTACAGAGCCACTTAATCCTGGTATTATTTTTGCTACTCCTATTAATATTCCTTTTAGAAATTCTTGGATATTCATAATAAATAATATGATAGATTATAAAAAAATATTTATATAATATGTTAATTTGTTTCTACATATATATTAATGGGTGATAAAAAATTAATATTGATATTTTTAGGGGTAATTTGGTTGAATATGCTTTGACTTTTCTTAATAAAAAATATACTTGGGGTGCAAAGGGACCAACGGAGTTTGATAGTGCTGGTTTTACTTGGTATGTTTATAAAATACTTTTTGATGTTGATATTAATAATGGTTATGGGCTTGATGATACTACTAAGCAGATGACTAGTGATATTGGAATATTGGTAAAATATGTAGGAGATATTCAGGAGAAGAAAAAATATATAGATAATATTAAAATTGGAGATTTATTATTTTTTCATACTAAGGATTTAGAGGCTACTGGTACTCTTGCTAATAATAAATATCCTGGGCATGTTGGGATATATATTGGTGATAATAGATTTATTCATGCTTCTAGTGATTGTGAGATGGTTGTAATAAGTGAAATTGATGATAACTTCTTAAAGATTATGGTTGCTAGTAAAGATATAATTAGTGATATATTTAAAAGAACTTGAGTTTATTATTCTCAAGCTCTTTTAAGCAGTAATACTTGTATCATTAGACTGATTATTAGTATCAAAGTTTTCTGTTGCTATTTTATTTAGTTCACTATATAGATTGTTGTATTCTTCTACAAGATCTTCTGTTTCTAGATATATTTGATTATTTTCTATATACCAATAGTTGTTGTTATTTTCTAAAAATGTTAGCATTTCTTCTACTTTATCTAAGAATAGATTTAAGTTTTGTGATAAGGTATCCATTTCTTGTTTTGTTTCTTGAAGTTCTTTTAGGTCTTTATCAGTATACATTAAATCTTCATATAAATCTATATAGTACTTGTCTACTTTGTCTTT
>CALVPO010000093.1 GCA_944351345.1 uncultured Bacilli bacterium
TTTCTTTATTGTCATATTTTATCTTGATATCACGCCAACGTAAAAAACGTTTTAGTTTTTCTATATATTCTTTGATATCAGGTGGACAATAATTAGGCATATCTAACATTTCCCATGATATATCTGCTATTCTCGTTGGTGGTAATTGACAATTCATTACACTAAAATAACCAATTGGTCTTAGTTCATTATAAGCGTTTATCCAAGATAAATCCCACTTATTAAATTTAGCAATCTCAAATCCTACTTCTAAACATTCATGATATTTATTATTTGGTACATAAACAATATGATTGATTTGATACTCTACACTCCCATTTTTAAGTCCTAAATTTTCTGATAATAATTTGACAAATTTTAGAGCTGTTTTAGGCTCCAAAATTAAGAATGCTGCTTTTTTCTGTTGTTCCACAATTATACCTCCTAACAATTGTTATTATATATTAAATATAATATATAAGTCTACTTTATTAATTAATCGTTAATGTCTTGGATGGTATAATTCATAGTTTTCTTTTAATGTCTCATTACCAACGTTAGTATATATTTGAGTTGTTGATAAATTTTCATGTCCTAACATCATTTGAATACTTCTTAAATCAGCACCATTTTTTAGTAAGTGAGTTGCAAAAGAATGTCTTAAGACATGGGGAGTTATATTTTTTTTAATCCCTTTTTCTTTAGCAATAGTTTTTATTATTTTTAAAAATCCTTGTCTCGTCATAGTTTTACCATGATTATTTAAAAATAGTGAATCACATAAATATTGTTTCTTTAGAGTATCTCGGTAATTATCTAAATAAATTTTTAAATATTTTATAGCTATATCCCCTATAGGAATAATTCTTTCTTTATTTCCTTTACCAAAACATCTAACTATTTTGTTATCTAAATCTATATTATTTATAGTTAAATTTAATAATTCACTTACTCTTAGTCCAGTTGCATACATTAATTCAAGCATAGCTTTATTACGATAATCAAAACTATTTTTCAGATCTATATCTAATAATAATTCTACTTCTTCTATGCTTAAGACATTAGGAATCTTTTTATAGAATCTTGGATTATCTATGTCTAGCATTACATCTTTTATGTTATATATTTTTGATAAATAATGATGAAATGTTCTTAGAGATGATATTTTTCTAACAATACTATAAATACTATACTTATTATTATCTAAATATTCTAAATAATTTATTATATTTTCTTTAGATATAGTGATAGGATCATATACTTTTTTTCCTTCTAAATATTTTAGATACTTATATACATCTAATATATAAGATGATATTGAATTATCTGATAAATGTTTTTCTGTTAAAAGATAAGTCCTATATTTTTTTAATATATCTATGCTATCTTCATTTATATTAAAGTCATCTATTAAAATCATATTATCACCATATTAACTATAAAATAAATAATTATAAATTTCAAGAATATTACTGCTTTTTATATAAAATTAAAGCATCTTTATTTTTAGGATCAGGTGTTTTTAGCATGCCATGAAAATTTATAATTTGATATTCTTCATTAGGAAAATTAGTATTTTGTTCATAATGATTTACTGTTATAGATTGGATATTATTTTTAGAATTTAGCCAATAATAATCTAAGTAACAGTATAAGTAACAAAGTCCTATATTTCCCCCTTCTTTTATTATGTTAGATAAGTTTAAAATTATTTTTTTTAAATGCTCTAAGTAATATTTGTTGTTATTATAATAAATAGCTCCTAAAATATTTGAAAGATATAAGAAATCTATTTTTCTTTTTAGAGGTGGTGTTTCTGATAGAATATCAATATTATAAAAATTTATTTTAGGAGTATTTCTTAATATAGCTTTTAATAAATTATAATTTGATTCACTAGATAAATATTTATTATAAGAAATTATAGTTTTTTTATTAAGAGGACTTTCCGTAAATAAATTTTTATATACTTTTTTATTATCAAAATTAGATAGTAAATAGTCCCAAAAGACTTTTATTCTTTCATCTTGGATATTTATTTTTATTTTATTATATACATCTTTAGATAATACATTTTTATTTATTATATGTTTTGGAAAGAAAAAATCTAAAAATTCTTCATATGATAATACTTCAATAGCAGCTTTTTTTAAATAAAATATATATTCTGCTAAAATGTTTATATCAAATGTCTCTATGTTAGATACTCCTTCTAATAAGAAATTAAAAATATGATCGCCACTAGAACATACAGTTAATACATCTGTTCCATATAGAGATAATTCTTTTGTCATATCAGATATATTTTCGTTTGTAAATAAATAAATTTTATTATATTTGTATGTATTAACCTTGGTGTATTCATTTTTCATTAGCCTAATTGCTGCTATTATATCATTAATCATATATATTTTCCCTTCAGTTATCTTATTATATAATTATATATAAAAGAAATCAACAAATAATTATTATGCCTATACACATTTGACACATTTTCATAATTTATTTTAGGAGTGATAAATTTGAATGAATATAATTACGATTATACAGATATGGCTACAAATATGATGACTGGTAGCTATCAAAATATGTTTCCTGATTATTTAAATACTATGCCTAATGTTAATAATTCTATTAATAATTATGCTAATAATATGCCTAATATGAATAATATTCCTGCTAATAAAATGAATAATTCTACTGGATATATGAAAGATAATGATAATAATAAAATATTAGATCCTTATAGTGGATTTGTAAGAGGTAATATGTTTGATAATTTATATGATAAATATAAAAATTATAAACCTCGTGATATAAATCCTAGTAATGAAAGAGAGGCTTTATTAGGACAATGGCAGCAATATAATTTTGCACTTATTGATTTAGGATTGTACTTGGATGTTTATCCAAATGATACAAATGCTTTGAATCTATATAAAAAGTATTTAGATATTAGTAATAAAACTTTGAAAAAATATGAAAGCATGTATGGTCCACTTTGTACTGATAGTGAATATGCTGCTAGTAACAAATGGAATTGGGATAATAGTCCATGGCCTTGGGAGGGAAAATAAGATGTTTAAATATGTTAAGAGTTTAGAATATCCTATTAATATAAAAAAGAAAGATTTAAAGATGGCTAAATATATTATGACACAATATGGCGGTGCCAATAGCGAGCTTGCAGCGGCACTTAGATATTTAAATCAAAGATTTACTATGCCTGATGAAAAAGGAAAAGCACTACTTACTGATATAGGTACTGAAGAGTTAGAACATTTATAGTAGCAGTAATAAAAAAAGAAGAAAGACTGTTAAACTTTCTACCTAAATATATTTCTTAGCAATTTCCATATCTAATTCATAAAAACAATCATCTTCAAAGTTATAGTATTCTGCTCTATTATTGTTTATTCTAATTAGAATTCTTGAAACATTACTGCTATCAATATTTAATTCTTTACAAAAATTTTCTAATTTTTCACCTGATAATATAGCACTCATAATATTAACTCCTTTCAGGTGTAGTATTTTATCATTCTAGTATGTCGAATTTTGTCGAATTTTGTCGAAAAATGATAAAATACTTATTTTTTATTAATTAGCTACTATTATTATCAATATCACTATCATTAGTATTTATTGAATCAGTATTACTTCTAGCAAAATAGAAAGTTATTATCATAGTTACTAATGGAACAAATTGATCTGATGTTACTTTATTTATAAACCAACCTACAGATAATGTTGTAACCATAATTAAAGTAATGATGCTCTTTAAATCTATTAGTTTGACTATTCTATCTTTTATATTCATATATATACCTTCTTTCTATATTATTTTATACATGAAGAAATATTATTTTTGTATTTATGTATGAATTAATGTTTTTTATTTAAAAGTTATTTCATCTATAAGGATATCTCCTACTAAGATCATTACAATGATAGATATTCCTAGAAATAGTATTCCTATAGGTGTTAATGTAGATAGTGTTGTTATTAGAACTATAATATTTTCTATAAAATATAATAAACTTATTAAAAATATTATTAGAAATAGAAGGTTATACCAGCTTATTCTTTTCATTATAAGGTCTCTCTTTCTATAAAAAATTACAATCATTATTTTTTTTCATATTATTTATCTCTTCTTCTTTATAAAACCAATTTACTTTATTTTTGTTAGTAGTAGTAAGAGCTATTTTATTAATAACATCATACACTTGTGCTAAATTTCTTTTATTAGTTTCTTTATTACTTTCAAAAATTATTTCTACTCGTTTATTTTCTTTCATTTATCCTCCTATTAAAGTTTATTATGAAAGAAATTATCTAGAATAATTTTTAAATTAAATATACTAAGAAAATCGTATCATAATTAGCCTTATTTTTTTATTTTTGACCTTATAATGGTAGTTTCTGACCTTTGTTTCCAAAAAAATATGGCATTTTTTATTTTCTAATCGATTATTTGTAAACAGTGTGTTATAATGTTGGTGTAGAATTGTAGGTGTAATATGAAAATTATTATTATAGATAACAGTAATAGATGGCTTAGGTTGATAACAAATACAACTAAAGATACTTTATCTGAAATGTTAGAAATAGAAATACTTCCCTTTAGGGGCTATAATAATAAACTTAGAGAAGTAATTTTTGATGGAATCCCTAAAATTTATCTTATTGATTTTGAATTGGATAAGGAGATGAATGGCAATGATATAGCCCATGAGATAAGACAGGATGCCTTTGACTGGAAAAGTATAATAATAATTTTTTCAGGTTATGATAGAAAAGAAGATATTATAACTAAGCGTCTATCTATTTATACATATATATCTAAAGATAAATATTTTATTGCTAATTTAGAAATAAGTGTTAAATCAGCAATAAATATCTTAAATAGTTATAAATATATAGAAGTTAAAGAAAATAGACAGGTATATCAAATTCCTATTAATGAAATTATTGAAATATATAAAGAAAAACTTACTAAATATTGTATTATTAAGACTTTAAGTAATAATCAGTTTAGAGTTAGATCTTCTCTAACAGAGATAAATAAAGATATTAATTTTAAAAGAATAAATAGTTATACTTTAATTAATCCAATTTATATAAATAAAATAAAGATAATAAATAATAGATGAATATATATTAAAAAAGTATTTTTTAAGAAAATTTTTAATAGACTTTAGTATGGAAGGGATATGCTTATATGAATTTAGAGATATTAAAAAATATATTACAATTAGATAATAATATTAGTCCTTCTATTATTGCTAATTCTATTATTATATATCTTAGGAAGTCCAGGAGAGATTCTGATTATTTTAAGGACGAGTCTGTATTAAGGACTTTGGAAAGACATGAGAAACAGCTTCAGGAATGGGCTGTTAAGGTAT
>CALVPO010000094.1 GCA_944351345.1 uncultured Bacilli bacterium
GTATGTTTATTATTTTTTCTATTTCATGTTCAAAATCCATACTGATATTGAAGCGTATTGAGTTCATGCTTAATTTAGTTTGAAGTTTGAATATTTTTAAAATATTCAGACAAAACTTTCTAATAATATTTAAATTTTTCTGACTATTTTCTAGAAAGCACTTATTATCATCTTCTAAAAAAACAGTATCTAAATACCAATGAAGTTTATTTTCTATTCCCCATTCTCCTCTTATTGCTTTACTAATTAATTCAATTCTTTCAAAATGTAAATTAGTTATAAAATATCTTTTATCTGTTATAGTTTTACCATTTTTATCTTGATATGTTCTTATGGCTACACCTATTGATTTTAAACCTTCCCATTCATTCTTTTTATATAACCATTCTATATCATCAGTAAATATATATTCTCTTTTTTCGACTGTACCATGTGATTTTTCTTCAAGTGAATAATAACATTTTTCTTTAGCATCATTAAATAATTTTTTGTCTTCAAAGTATAGTTTAATATTTTCTTTCAAAGAACCTTGATTTCCTTTAACTGGAGCCACATAATGACCTTTGTTTTCTATGATGTATTCAATTGTTTGTTTTTGAGTGCTTAAAGCATCAAAAACTATAATGCAATCCTTAATATTTACTCTTTTTAAAAGTTTAGGACCTGTAGGAATTTCATTTGTTTTTTCTTCAATAAATTCTGTAGCTTCACAACAATCGTTTTTTATAGAATATAAACTCATAGCATTAGTCTTAGCAACTTTTCCCTTTTTCGAAGATATTCTATCTGAGGAATTAGCTGTTTTACCATCTATAGACTTTATATCTTCAATTACAAAATATTTATTTCTATAGAAGGGTTCATCATTCTTTAAAAATTCTTGTAAAGAATCTAAACATATATTTTCTAATTCTTTTGGATTAATAAAAGCAATAACTCTCTTAACTGTAGAAAGAGACGGTAATCCATTATCAAATTTTATGTGTTTATCAAGCCATTCAAAATGTTTTTGCATAAATAAATAAATTTGAACAAAAGTATTACAGTTAGCAATAATTGCAAAAATTACACTTAAAATTATGCTTTCAACAGAATGTAAAACATAACCTATCTCTCTTTCATCTACAATATAACTAGCATTTTCTTTTAAGTTATAAATAAACTTTGCATCGATATCCATTAATTCAATTTTTTCTTCATCTATAAATTCATCTTCTTTAAATATTTCCAATATATAAGCTAATTCCTTTGACTTTCTTGCCATATTATCAATTCCTACTTTCTGATAATATGATAACATATATTAATTAGTATAGATAGTAATTTTTCCTTAATTTATGAATTTATCCTGAAGTATTTCTAAATAAAAATCTAATGTTTTTTGGTATAAAAATCATTAGAAACTCATAAAATATTGTTGTATTTTATATAAAATTTATTATTTTTTTATAAATTTCTTATATTTTTTCTAAAAAAGCTAAAAAAACTATTGCAAAACAAAAAAAAATATTATATAATGGACTAGTCATTAGGAAGTGATGTATTCTTATAAATTAATGCCTGAGTGGCGGAATAGGTAGACGCACAGGACTTAAAATCCTGCGAGATTTAACCCTCGTGTCGGTTCAAGTCCGACCTTAGGCACCATATTTATTTGGAGAAATACCCAAGTCTGGTTGAAGGGACCGGTCTTGAAAACCGGGAGGTCGTGAAAGCGGCGCAGGGGTTCGAATCCCTTTTTCTCCGCCATTTGTATTATTTATCGCGGGATGGAGCAGTTCGGTAGCTCGTCGGGCTCATAACCCGAAGGTCGTTGGTTCAAATCCAGCTCCCGCAACCATGGTCCGTTAGTCTAGAGGCCTATGACGTCTGCCTGTCACGCAGAAGATCACGGGTTCAAATCCCGTACGGACCGCCATTTATGGCTTCATAGCTCAGTCGGTAGAGCAGAGGACTGAAAATCCTCGTGTCACTGGTTCGATTCCCGTTGAAGCCACCAGTAAAGATATAATCCCTTGTAAATCAAGGGTTTTGTTATTTTTAAATAGTTTTAGGTACTATTTAGGTACTATTTTCTATGTAGTTTATTAAGGGCATTCACTGTATTGCTCTTTTTTTCTGGAAACATATGATAATAAGTGTTTTGTACCATTTCTACAGTATCTCCTAATCTTTCGGCTACATCTTTAAAGTCTAATCCTAAATTAATTAATAAACTTTCATGTTACATATTTAAAACCATGTATGGTAATTTTCTTAACTTTTATTAATTCTATATACTTATCTAAATACCTTCTCAAATTTGTTTTTAGTAATGTTTTAATATTTCCAAGTACAGATACATTTGTAGTAAATTCATAAATAAAATAGTAGTAATTAAATTCTATTACTACTACTATTTTTTATAAAGTAAATACTATTTTTACAATAATTATATATTGTTATATTTTTAGTTATTATTTCTTCCATGTTGGTGATGATAATGATGATGTTGATTTTCTTCTTTGTAATTATCACATATACCATCATTATTATTATCTATATAATTTTTATATTTCTTTTCTTGATTATAACTGCACTTATTATTGTTATTACATTTCTGAATTTTACTATTTGTAGTGTTAGTAGATTGTGTTGCTGCAAATGTATCAAGTGTACTTATAGCAAATATTGAAAGAACTATTATTATACTAACTACTATTTTTTTCATTTTATCACCTCTTTCATAATATAATTATATCTATATTCATTTATATTATATCATTAATTTTAAAATAATCAAATAAACGATTTACAAACTAATAAAGTTACACTTTCTATATGGTATGTATTTGGAAATAAATCAAATAAAGTTATATCTTTTAATTCATATTTAGAGCTTAATTCTTTTATATCTCTTGCTAATGTTATTGGATTACATGAAACATAAATTATATAATTAGTGGATATTTCTAATAATATTTTTCTTGTTTTTTTACTTAAT
The DNA here is from genome assembly GCA_944351345.1 of uncultured Bacilli bacterium. Classification (GTDB taxonomy): domain Bacteria; phylum Bacillota_I; class Bacilli_A; order RF39; family UBA660; genus RUG11198. Next base: position 2,984 of record CALVPO010000094.1, read on the forward strand.
CCATTTCTTGGCGGGTCTACTATTAGAGTATCATATTTGTCTTTAGAAGTTATTACATTTGCTACATCTCCACATTTAAAGGAAATATTTTCTATATTATTTATTTTTTTATTTAAGTTAGCATCTTTTATTGCTTGACTATTTATTTCTACACCTAAAATGTTTTTACAATTATCTGATACATATATTCCTATACTTCCAGTACCACAGTATAAATCTAATATTTTACTATTTTTATTTAAATATTTTTTAATTTGATTATATAATTTTATGGTTTGATTATGATTTACTTGAAAAAATGAATCTTTAGAGATTTTAAATGTATAATTTCCTAATGTTGTTGTTATTTTTGTTATTCCATATATAAGTCTATTATTTATATATATAGAATCTGCTATAGATATTAGTTTAAATGCCTCTTTATCGTCAATGTTTCCTTTAAACACTACCATGTGTTGATTATCAGCTTCTCTTATTATTATTTGATTAACGTCATCTAATTTGATATTTTCTTTAATAAATTTTATCAGTTCATTCATTGAATTTGAAATTAATAAGCATTTTTCTATTTCAACTATTTCATTACTCTTTGATTTAAATAGTCCTAATTTGCCTTTTTTTACTTGAAGTGTTATTTTGTTTCTATAATGCCATTCTTTATCAAATATAATATTAGGTTTTATTGTAATATTTCCATATTTTTTAAAAATATTTATTACTTTTTCTTTTTTATAAGCTAATTGTTCATAATAATCTAAATTCATAATTTGACATCCGCCACATTTTTCATAATATGGACATGCTGCTTGTATTCTTTTAGAACTATTTTTGATTATTCTTGAATAAGATGCCTCTAAATAGTTTTTGTGTTTAATTATTTTTTTTACCTCTACTATATCTCCTGGAACAGTTTTTTCTACAAATACTACTTTTTTATTTATATTTCCTATTCCGGATCCTGTATCATTAAGTCTATTTATTAAAATATCCATATTTCCTCCATTTAATTAATTATAGCAAATTTTTTTATATTTTTGTATAGTTTATCATAAATTTAAATGAGGGATATCTATGAAAGAAACAATTAATTATTATTATAATTTAAATCCAAACAGAATTAATAAAATTTTTGATTATTATTATTTTTATATTAATAATGAGTTGTATTATTTTGTTATATATGATAGAAAAATTGATGATATAAATGCTATTTATGATTTTAATAGAAAAATGATTAGTAGTAATATTTTGGTTAATGAGATTATTAATAATAAAGATAGTTCTGTTGTTACTTATGTTAATAAAATTCCTTATATTTTGATGAAGATATATGTAAATATTAATAAAAATATAACTTTAGCTGAGATTAGTTATTTATCTAACTCTAAGATTTTATATAGTAATAATTTAATGCGTTCTAATTGGGCTCTTTTATGGATTAGAAAGATTGATTATTTAGAGTATCATCACTGGCATAATTATAAGAAATATCCACTGCTTTCTGATAGCTTCGACTATTTTATAGGTCTTAGCGAGAATGCTATTTCATATTTGAATAATACTATTAAAAATATGAGTCCTGATGATAGTGATATAGGCGTTATTTCTCATGATATCATAAATATTGATGATACTATATATTCTCTTTATAATCCTTTGAATATTATAATTGATCATAAATCTAGAGATTTAGCTGAATATATTAAAAATTCCTTTTTTAATGATAATTTTTCTATTTTTGAAGAATTAGATGAATATTTTAAATATAATTATTTTTCTTTTTATGGCATTAATTTATTAGTTGCAAGAATTCTTTATCCAAGTTTTTATTTTGATAAATATGATGAAATTGTGAATGAAAAGATTCAAGAATCATCAATTCTAAAAATAACTTCTAGAACTGATGAGTATGAAAAATACTTGCAGGATATTTTTAGTTATCTAAAAAGATATTATAATATTAAAGATATAGAGTGGATAATGAAAAAATAAAAAAACATATTACCACTATATTTATTATAGTTTATATGCTTTTAATCTTGATTAACTACTTTTATTACTTCTGGGATTTCACTTTTAAGAACACTTTCTATTCCATCTTGAATAGTTATAGTTGCCATTGGGCATCCTGAACATGTGCCTGTTAGTTTAACATATACTATCCCATTTTCAAAATTTTTAAATTCTACATCTCCACCATCATTTTGCATATATGGTCTTACTTTATCAATTACTTCTTTTATTCTTTTTATTACATCTTTTTCTCTCATCAAATCACCAATTATATTATATCATTTTCGTTATAAAACACAATAAAAACTGTGAATTCTAAGCGAAAATGTTACAAACTTTAATAGCTAATTCTAAGCGAAAATGTTACATTGTTAAAATGTTTAA
>CALVPO010000095.1 GCA_944351345.1 uncultured Bacilli bacterium
TTACAAAAAAATAAGTTATAATTAAAATAAAAGAAAAAAATAGATAATTTATATCTATTGGACTGTGAATAGTAACTTTAGGTAATATAATATTTTTTTGTTTGAATGGTATAAATTTTATAATTTTAGGTAAAAATATTACCATATAAGGTAATAATTATAACTTTGTATTTGGGTTTTTAATTAATTTATTTATAATAATTAGTGTTGGAGGTGGTGTTATGGAATTTGGTAAAAAGGTGCAAATGTTAAGAAAAAATCATAATATTTCACAAGAAAATTTAGCTAGTTTATTAAAAATTAATAGAAATTATTTATCAAGAATTGAAACTGGTAAATCTGAACCTACTCTTACTGTAATCAAAGATATTGCAACTTTCTTTAAGATAGATGTTGCTAGTTTAATGGATTTTAATAATAAAAATATAAACTCTAGTGATAAGATTAAGATTATTACTGATGGTTGTGAACATTTAATAGATAGTGATTTAGATTTATTGATTAGATTAATATCTGTTATGAGAGAAGAATATGTAAAGAAAGATTTAGGTGATTAATTTTATATCTTTCTTTTTTTTGTAGCACTAACTTTAAAGTTGCTTTTTTGTGTGTTAGATATTATAATTAGTTGGAGGTGAGGCTTATGACTATAATTAGTGATCATTGGAAGGATTATAGATGTCTTTCAAGTGGTGATGGAGAAAAGTTGGAAAAATGGGGTAATATTATTTTAAGAAGACCGGATCCACAAATTATTTGGAGTAAAAGTAATAATAGTCTTTGGAATTCTTGGGATGCATTTTACCATAGAAGTAATAAAGGTGGAGGAAATTGGGAATTCAGAAAAAAATTGCCTGAAAGTTGGACTATTAACTATAAAAATTTAAAATTCAAGGTGTCTCCTACTAATTTTAAGCATACTGGTATATTTCCTGAGCAAGCTGTTAATTGGGACTATATTATAGATAAAATTAGTAAAATTAATAAAAAAGAAATTAGAGTTCTTAATTTATTTGCTTATACTGGTTGTGCTACTATAGCGGCTTCTTTAGCTGGGGCTAGTGAGGTTGTTCATGTAGATGCTTCTCGTGGTATGGTGGAATGGGCTAAGGAAAACAGAGATTTAAATGGTCTTTCTAATCATAAAATTAGGTTTATTGTTGATGATGTTATAAAATTTTTGGAACGTGAAAAAAGACGTGGTAGAACTTATCATGCTATTATTATGGATCCACCTAGTTATGGTAGGGGACCTAATGGTGAGGTATGGAAACTTGAGAATAATTTAAAAGAATTACTTGAGAAAGCACGTGATGTTTTAGATGATGATTTTTCTTTTTTACTTATAAATTCTTATACTACTGGTATTTCTCCTATTTCTTTACAAAATATTTTATCTCTAACTTTTAGAAACTATTCTGTTGAAACTGGAGAAATTGGGCTGCCAATAGAGGAAAATAGTTTGATACTTCCTTGTGGTATTTATGGAAGAGTTACAAAAAATTAATATAATATATGAAGATAATCATTTATTAGTTGTTGAAAAACCTATTAATGTCCCTGTATGTCAGGATAGTTCTTTGGATGAAGATTTATTGTCAATGTTAAAAAATTACATTAAATTAAAGTATAATAAGCCTGGTAATGTATATTTAGGACTTATCCATAGGCTTGATAGACCTGTTGGTGGGGTTATGGTTTTTGCTAAGACTAGTAAAGCTGCTTCTAGATTAAGCGATCAGGTAAGAGAACATAAGTTAGAGAAAAGTTATTATGCTGTTTTAGAGGGAAGAATTAGTAAGGATGGAGAACTTATTGATTATTTGGTTAAGGATAATAAAAAGAATATTAGTTTTGTTGGAAATAAAAATAATGGTAAATTATCTAAATTAGAGTTTAGAATTATTGGTTATCATGATAATTTTAGTTTGGTAGATATTAATCTTAAAACTGGAAGATCACATCAAATCAGGGTACAGTTTTCCTCACGTGGTTTTCCTTTAGTTGGAGATGCTAAATATAATAAAAATGCTGATAAAAAAACTAGTGTTGCTTTATTTTCTTATAAATTATCTTTTTATCATCCTATTACTAAAGAAAAGTTAGTTTTCTCATTGGATATGCCTAAAAGATACCCATTTAATTTGTTTTAGGGTATCTTTTTTTCTTTTGTTTTTAATATTTTTAGACTATTAACTATGATTTGATATTTATCAAATCTTCTTTCTACTCTGCCATAAACTTTTATTATGTCTTTTCTGTTTATGTTATTATATTGTTTATATGTTTTTGGAAATAGAGTTAGAGATATTTGAGAAAATTCATCTGAAGCATTAACAAAAGCCATTATATCATTATTTTTTGTTGTTACTTCTTTTATACTATCAATTAAAAGTACTATTGATATATTTTTATTATAGTATAAATTAATATTTTTGGTTTCTATGTCTGTTGATTGTCTAAAGGTGCTAACTGGATGTTCGCTTATATAAAAGCCAAAGGCTGTTAGTTGGTTTTCTATTTTTTCTTCTTTAGTTAAGTCTTCGTATGGTACTAATTCTGGTGGGGTTATATCTATCATTCCAGCATCTTTTGATAGTTCAGCATAATTAATTATATTATCTATATTGTTAATTAGGGTATTTTCATTATATTCTAAATTAGAGAAGCAGCCAGCTTTAATTAAAGAAATTAAGACTTTTTTATTTATTGATATGCCATAATTTCTTTTAATAAAATCTATAAAGTCTTTATAAGGGGATAGTTTTCTTTTTTCGATTATTTCTTGAGATATAGATGTTCCTACGTTTTTTATTATAGATAATGGGCATCTGATAGAGTTATTTTCTATGGTGTATTTATTAGTACTTAAATTAACGTCTGGTAATAATACTTTTATGTTATGTTGTTTTACTTCAGTTAAATATATTTTGGTTTTTGTTTCATTACCAATAGTGTTGTTTAGTATTGCTGTTACAAAATATTTAAAAAAGTATGTTTTTAAAAAGGCCATTTTATAAGCTACTGTGGCATAACCTACTGAGTGGGATTTGTTGAATCCGTAGTTAGCGAATTTTAAAATTAAGTTATATATTTGTTCTGCTACTTCTTTGGAATAGCCTTTTTCTATACTTTTTTTAATAAACTTAGGTTTTTCTTTTAAAAGTATTTCTTCTTTCTTTTTAGATATTGCTCTTCTTAAGATATCTGCTTCTCCTAAGGTGTAGCCTGCTAGGGTTCTTGCTATTTCTAATATTTGTTCTTGATAAATTATTATGCCGTATGTTGAAGATAAGATAGGTTCTAATGATTTATCGATATATTCTACTTTTTCTTTTCCTTCTTTTCTTCTAATATAATTATCTATATAATCCATAGCTCCTGGTCTATATAGGGCTAAGGCAGCTATTATGTCATCAAATGATGATGGTTTTAATTTGGTTAAGAATCTTTTCATTCCTGTTGATTCGAATTGAAATATACCGTCTGTTTGGGCTTTTTGAAATATAATAAAAGTGTTTTTATCGGTTAATGGAATATTAGAAAAAGTTATATTTAGATGTTCGTTTTTTCTAATATTATTAATTACTTCGGCTATTAAGGTTAGGTTAGATATTCCTAGAAAGTCCATTTTTAGTAGTCCTAATGGTTCTAAATAGTTCATAGAATAGGCTGTTGTATATATTCCTCTAGCATTTTTATATAAAGGTATTGTTTCGTCTAAATTTATTCTACTCATGACTATTCCTGATGCATGAATTCCTATATTACGAGGAAGTCCTTCTAAGTGAAGGGCTATGTTATATATTTTTTTATAGTTAATATTATTATCAATTAATCTTTTTAATTTAGGATTATTATTATAGGTTGTTGATAGTGTTTCTCTTGAAGATAATAAGCTACAAATTTCGTCTGATTCTGTCATGCTTAATTTTGTTACTCTAGCTAGGTCTCTTATTACTTGTTTAGAAGCTAGTGTATCAAAAGTTATAATTCCTACAACTCTTTTGTAGCCATATTTATTAGTTACATAATTTATAATATCTTGTCTTTTTTCACTATCAAAGTCAACATCTATATCGGGCATGGTTATTCTTTCAGGGTTTAAAAATCTTTCAAATAATAGATTATATTTGATTGGATCTATATCTGTAATACCTAGAGTATAACTTACTAAAGAACCGGCTGCTGATCCACGGCCTGGTCCTACTAAGATATTATTTAATTTGGCATATTTTACATAATCCCAAACTATTAAAAAATAATTACAAAAATTCATTTGATTAATAATTTTTAATTCATAATCTAATCTATCTAAATAATTTTTGGTAACATTATTATTTAGTCTTTTTTTTAGGCCTTTATTACATAAATATGTTAGATATTCGAAAGCATTAGTGTTTTCATCATACACTGGTAATAGGTCTTTAGTATAAGTTAATTCTACATTGCATAAATCTGCTATTATACTAGTTGCAATAATATCTCTTTCTTCTGATAATTCTTCTACTTCTTCTTTTGATAGTAAATGTTTATTAGTATGAGTATTTAATTCGTATTCACCTAATGTTTTTCCTTCTTTTATCATATATAGATAATCTAAGTATTTATAATCATTTTTTTCTATATATGAGACATCATTTATCAATACTTTGTCTTCTTTTATTTTGTCTCTTTCTTCTTTTTTTGTATATCCTATGTATTTATATTCAAATAAGTTATATATTTCTTCATCATAATAAATATAGGGTATTACTATAATTAAGTTATCTTTATATGTTTTTAAATCTTCTAGGGTTATAGGTTCTTCAGATACTTTAGTTGATAATTTTATTAGATTTTTATAGCCTTGTTTATTCATGGCATATAATAATATTTTTTTATCTTTAATATCTAATTCTAGGCCTATTATTGGTTTTATATTGTTTTTTTTACATTCTTGGTAGAATTCTGGTACTCCAAACATGTTGTTATGATCTGTGATAGCTAAGGAGGTGTAACCTAATTCTTTAGCATGTTCAACTAGTTTGTCTATTTTGTTTAAGCTATTTAATAGGGAGTAACTAGTTTTTACTTGTAATGCTGTGTATTTCATGTTACACCTCCTTGTACTTAATGGTTATAATTTTTTTGTTTCTTCGTTGTTGAAAAATTCTGAATAAATTTTATTTAAATTATCGAAATATATTATATGTTCAGTTAAATTAATGTTACAATATTGTTCTTGTATTTTTTCTTTTTTTATGCCACCATATTTTTGATAAAAATTTATTGCTTTGTTACCATCTAATACATTTAAGGGAATTTTCAAAAATAAAACTTACAATTTAGTTAACGTATGGAGTAATAACAACACTC
>CALVPO010000096.1 GCA_944351345.1 uncultured Bacilli bacterium
GGTCCAGATGGAGCAACAGGTCCAACAGGCCCAACAGGTGCTACAGGTCCAACAGGTCCAACCGGAGCAACAGGTCCAGATGGAGCAACAGGTCCAACAGGCCCAACAGGTGCTACAGGTCCAACAGCTCCAACCGGAGCAACAGGCCCAACAGGTCCAACAGGTCCATAGTGATTAATGTATAAAATTGCTGTTTATGCTATATGCAAAAATGAAGAGAAGTTCATAGAACGTTTTGTAGATTCGGTAAAAGAAGCGGATGGAATTTATATATTAGATACTGGTTCTACTGATAAAAGCGTGGATAAATTTAGGAGTTTAGGTGTTCATGTAGAAAGTGCTAAAATTGATCCTTGGCGTTTTGATGTAGCTAGAAATAAGTCTTTAGAAATGGTTCCTAATGACATAGATATTTGTATTTGTATAGATATAGATGAAGTAATGGAAGTAGGTTGGCGAGAAAAGTTAGAGAATGCTTGGAAAAGTAATACTACTAGAGCTAGATATAATTATAATTGGCTATTAGATGATAAAGGAAATCCATTAGTAAATTTCTATTCAGATAAAATACATGCTAGGCATGGTTATAAATGGACTCATCCTGTTCATGAAATTTTGACTTATATAGGGGATAAGAATGAAGAATACATAGTTATTGATAATCTTACTATTAACCATTACCCTGATCGAGAAAAATCTAGAAGTGGCTATTTACCATTATTAGAGTTATCTGTCAAAGAGTTTCCAGAAGATGATCGTAATATGCATTATCTTGGACGTGAATATATGTATTATGGACGATGGAATGAATGTATAGATACTTTAATTAAACATCTTAATTTAAAAACAGCTACTTGGAAAGATGAAAGATCTGCTTCTATGAGATTTATTGCAAGATCATATGTAAACTTAGGGAGGTTGGATGAGGCTAGAATGTGGCTTGATAAAGCTATCGAGGAAACTCCTTATTTGAGAGATCCTTATGTAGAGAGGGCTATGTTAGAATTTAATAGTGAGAATTATGATAAAGTAATATATTATTGTAATAAAGCATTAGAAATAAAAGATCATGCTAAGAGCTATATAAATGAAATATTTAGTTGGAATAATACTATTTATGATATATTGTCAATAGCTTATTATTATACTGGTGATATAGAGAATGCTAATAAAAATATAGATATTGCTATTAGTATGGATCCAAGTGATGAAAGACTTAAAAACAATAAAATTATATATAATAGTTAATAAAAAGAAATAGAATTAATCTTTTATAGATTGTTCTATTTCTTTTATTTCTTCATTTCCTTCTTTTTTGTTTATTCTGTTTCCTTCTCTAATTAAAAAATTTTCATTTCTTATTGTTTTCAAGTATGTAGGTTAAATTTGTAAAAAAATAAATACTATTGTTAAAAATAGTATCTTTTTTTTTCGTTTCATGGTATACTTTAGTAAGATAGAGAGGATTAGATATAGATGAGTAAAATTATAAATAAATTTTATGATGTTATAGATAAGATTGGTAAGAGAAATTTTATTTTAGCTATATTTGTATTAATAGTTTTTATAGTAGGAGGATTATATACTACTTTTTCTATGTATACAGAATTTGGGGGAATTAGTATTGTTGATGGGGTTAAGACTTATAATTTTATTTTGAATAATAATAATGATAATAATAGTATTACTGTTTCTAGTGGTAGTAGTAGAGTTATTAATGTTAAGATATCTAATCCTGATGATATAGCTTTAAAATATGGTTTATATTATTCTTCTATTGATAGTTTGTTAGATGTTTATATAGGTTATCAAGATGATACTGATAAGTTACCAGTTGATACAATAGAGGCTAATCAAGATTATGTTGTTAGTTTAAAGATACTTAATCTTTCTAGTGATAGTGTTACAATTGATTTTGGAGTTAGTTATGGTTTAGAGCAGGGTGGAGAATTAGTTTTACCTAGTGGTAAGAGTTTTGTAGAGTTATATGATGGTCCTGTTTTACTTAGTGAGGTTGAGGTTGGTAGTTATGTAGATTATGTTGGTAATAATGGTTGTGTAGAAGATAGATGTGATGGTACTAATGTTAATTATAGAAATGTTGCTAGTATGGGATATTGTTATTATGATGGATATACTTATAAGTCTAATGGATTTAGAGTTGGTTATATAAAGAATAATACAGCTTATTTGATTAGTGGGGGTGCTTTAGAATGTATTTCTACTGATGAGGCTGGAAGTATGTCTTTAGATAATGTTGATAGCTATGATGTAACAAATGGAAGCTCGTTACATATATCTAATTTAAATAAGATGGCTTTAAATTATTGTAATAAAGAATTTGCTTATATGGGTGTTTGTGATAATCGTAGTAGTTGGGCTATGGATGTTACAGATTTTAGAAATATAACTGGCAGTGTGTTAGCATCTGATAGTTGTTATAATAAAGAAAATAGTAAAGAGTGCGGTTATAATAATGATTTAATAGATAATGGGGGCTATTATTGGTTTGCTAGTCATGATAATGGGTTAAAGAATAGTTTATATGTTTGGGATCCAGAAAATAGACGTGTTAATCATTATTATTCTAGTTTTGCAATGGGGCTTAGGCCTGTTATAAGAATGGATTCATCAGTATATGCGGTATCTGGTGATGGAAGCTATGATAATCCATACGTTCTTGGAGTATTTGGTGAAGATAAAAATAATGATGATGTTTCTTCTGATAATAATATTGATACTCTAGCTACTACTTATATTAAAAATTTATATAACGATGGTTCTATTACGAATGTTAAAATAGGGGTTAACAATGATATAGAAATAGGTTTAAATAAAGATAAGAGTATACTCTTTGATAATAATAAAGAGTATAGATATTATGGTAAGACTCCTAATAATTATATAGAATTTAATGATGAATTATGGAGAATAGTAAGTGTTTCCAATATAAGTAATGATAGTGATACTAATCCAAGTGAAAGAGTTAAAATAATAAGAGATGAAGTATTAGGAACTTATTCTTTTGATAGTAGTGATAGTTCTATCAATAGTGGTTATGGAGTAAATGACTGGAGTAAGTCTGATTTAATGAATGAATTAAATGATTTATATTATAATAGTAAAAAAGGAGAATGTTATATAGGGGATAATAATAAGAAAGAAGAATGTGATTTTAGTAATATAGGTCTTAGTGAAGAGGCTAAGAAGTTAGTGGATAATGCTCTATATTATATGGGTAATAATGGCACTATTAGTAATAATTATATAAATGAATATTATAATTTAGAAAGAACATCAGGTACTTGGATAGGTAAGGTTGGTATTATGTATGCATCAGATTATCTTTATGCTAGTGATTTAAGTTTATGTAAGAATACTGGTAATAATTATAGTAATGATTCTAATTGTTATGATAATTGGTTATTTAATAAAGATGGTAATCAAAATATATTATTAACTAGTGATAGTACTGATAGTAATTATGTTTTATCTAAAGATGGTAATATAGAAAAGATTACTGGAGATAATGGATATGTATCACAACCTAGGGTAGTTAAACCTGTCTTATATTTAAATAATAATGTTAAGATTGTGTCTGGTACTGGTGCTAAGAGCGATCCGTATAAGTTATCAATATAAAAGAGATAGTTAATATTTATAAAAAATTAATTATCTCTTTTATTTTAATTATAAGAGCTAATTAATTTTTTTATTTTCTTAGCTAATAAGTTGCTTTTTTTATATTTTTTTGGTAGAATTATATTAGTATATAAAGAATACAGAAATAAGAATAGGATAGGTGTTAACATTGGGGAATAGTAAGAGAAAGGTATTAGGCAGTGTACTTGGTATTATAATTTTTATTATTTGTATTTTGTCACTTAGCTATGCTTGGTATAGATGGAGAAGTGCTAATACTGATGTTGATATTGGAATACATGAGGGTGGTTTGAAATTTGTTTATAGTAATAATAATATTTTGGAGTCTAGTACTTTGTCACCTATCTTAGATTATAAAGATGAATCTTATTATGAGAATAATAATAGTAGTTTAATTTATGCTGATTATACTACTACTAATACTACTAATGATACTTATAAGATGATAATTAAACTTAATATTACTGAACTTGATGATGCTCTAAAGGATAGTAGTTTTAAATGGGTATTATTAGAAAAAGAGGGTGATAGTTATAGTAAAGTAGTAGAAGAAGGGGATTTTTCTAGTGTAGTAGTTGGTGGTAACATACTTAATGAGGGAATATATGTACCACCAAGTAGTCCTACTGGTAGTACTTCTACTGATTATAGGTTTGTAATTTATATAGATGGTAATCAGGAAAATAGTAGTGGTATGATGAATAGTGCTATAAAAGCTGATTTAGAGTTATGTGATGAAAAAGTACCTTTATATAATATAAGTTTGGATGATCAAGGAGCTACATCTGGTCAAGAAGGAACTTCTAAGATATATGAAAAATATGGCGTAGGTATATATAAAGATAGTACTGCTAGTACTACTTTAATGACAACAACTGCTAATCCTATAACAGTACCTAGTAAAACAGGTTATACTTTTAATGGATATTATACAAGCACTAGTTGTGGTGGAGATCAGCTTATAAGTAATAGTGGTTATATTACTAGTAAATTTAGTAGTACATATACTAATAAAGATATGACTTTATATGCTTGTTGGAAAGATACAACAGCACCTACATTAACATTAACTAGAACCGGTACAGTAGAAGGATTTAAAGGATGGAATCTAACTAGTGGAGCATCTGTTGATAGTAGTCAAATATTAACTTTGGCGTCTACTTCTGCTAAAGGAACATCTCCTTTTTATCAAGTAGATGAACAGAAGTATGAGTGGAGTTATGATGCTTATACGACTGCTGCTGCTAGTGAGTATACACCCAATGGTGGTTATTTAACAGGAACTAATTATTATGATAGTTCTTTTGCAGCTAAAGTTGGAAGCAATGGTTATGCTAATAATGGACAATCAGCATCTATTCCACTTAATACTTGGAAAAGTATAGGTGCTAGTAACTATAATTATGGTACAGGTATAGAATATTTTAAGATTAATATGAAAATGTCTAGTAGCTGGAGTATGCCAACTACTAAATATCGAAACTTTAAGGTGATGGGAGACATATATGCTAAAAGTAAATATACCATTAATGTTAGTAGTAGTGATTCTGGTAGTGGTAT
>CALVPO010000097.1 GCA_944351345.1 uncultured Bacilli bacterium
TTTTTTTTTTTTTTTTTTTTTTTTTTTTTTTTTTTTTTTTTTTTTTTTTTTTTGGTAGAATGACGTTAACTAATAATAAAAATATGGGTAGGTGTTAATAGTGAAGAAGATATCTAGATTTATAAGGAATAATTATAAATTTTTAATTGGCGTTATAGTTGGATTATTATTATCAGGTACTGGAGTATATGCTGCTAATACAATATACTCTAAAAATGTTACTTATGATAATTCTAACAGTGGTTTATCTGCTACTAATGTACAGGATGCTTTAGATGAGACTTATGATAAATGTTTAGAGTCTACAAATGTTGATATTTCATATCCAATATTAGCAGTTGATAATATGATAAGCTTATATAATGATTGTTCAACTATAAATACTGTAAATATAGGTGGTAATGAATCTAAACCTGTAGTTCATTTAAATGAATCTCAAGGTATTATGTTAGATAATAATGGAAATTATAGATATTATGGTGCTAATCCTAATAACTATGTAACATTTAATGATGAAACATGGCGAATAATAGGAGCATTTAATAATGTAGATGACGGAACAGAAAAAAAAGAGACTAGACTTAAAATAATAAGAAATGAATCAATAGGTGATTATTCATGGGATTCAAGTGCTAATACAGTAAATTATGGATGGGGAGTAAATGATTGGAGTAAATCAGATTTAATGACAGAATTAAATACTTTATATTATAATAGCACATCTGGGACTTGTTATAACAGTGGTGGTAATGCTTCAACAACTTGTAATTTTACAAGTACAGGATTAGATAGTGAAGCAAGAAGCATGATAGAAAATGCAATATATTATTTAGGGGGATATGCTAATTCTCAGATATATGCAGATGATTTTTACAATTATGAAAGAAGAACAGATTTATATGATTGTAGTAATAGTAGATGGGATAATCAATGTCCAAGAGCAACAACTTGGACAGGAAAAATAGGGATAATGTACCCAAGTGACTATGTTTATGCCGTAGATTTAAGTCTTTGTACTCAAGATGGATATAATTATGTTAACTCAACGTGTAAAAATAACAATTGGTTATTTACAGGTAGTGAAGAATGGACAATAATGCCAGTTTCGTCTAGCCCAACTTTTGTATTTGCAATATCGTCTATGGGTTCTCTTGATATCTCTCTTGACGTACTTGACGGTGTTTGGTACGCTCGTGCCATAAGACCTGTAGTATATTTAAAATCTAATATTAAAATAATAGGAGGATCTGGTACTAGTTCAGCTCCATATACCTTAGGATAGTTTTATATAATTTAAGGAGAATTTTTATATGATAAAGAAGATATTAATGGATAAGAGGGTTATATTTATAATAGGAGTAATATTAGGTATTATTACGTCGTTGATTTAAGGATAGCTTAGGTGATAGTTATCTTTTTTTATTTATTAATATGCTTGGGTTATAATTATATATAGTTATTATAATATATATCGAATAATGATGAAGAAAATAAATAATTTAATTTAGGTCTTGTTTTTATTTTTCTTGTAATATTTATTAATAATTGTTATAATTGTACAAGAAAGAGGGAATTTTTATGAAGAGAGTTTTGACTGGTGATAGGCCTACTGGTAATTTGCATATTGGACATTATTTTGGGTCTTTGAAGAAGAGGGTTGAGATGCAGAATAGTGGGGAATATGATCAATATATTTTGATTGCTGATGTTCAGGCTTTGACAGATAATTTTAATAATCCTAATAAGGTTAGGAAAAATGTTAGAGAGGTTGCTATTGATTATTTGTCAGTTGGTATTGATCCTAGTAAAACTACTATTTATATTCAGTCTATGATTCCTGAGGTTGCTGAATTAACTGTATTTTATTCTAATTTGGTTACTATAGCTAGGTTAGAGAGAAATCCTACTGTGAAGACAGAAATAGCTCAGAAGAGGGAATTGTTTGGTGAGAGTGTAACTTATGGTTTTTTAGGTTATCCTGTTAGTCAGGCTGCTGATATTACGGCTTTTTCTGGTGAACTTGTTCCAGTTGGGGAGGATCAGATGCCGTTAATAGAGCAATGTAGAGAGATTGTTAGGAAATTTAATAATATTTATGGTGATGTTTTTGTAGAGCCTACTGCTGTTTTGTCTAAAGAGAAGAGAATTAAGGGGTTAGATGGTAATGATAAGATGGGTAAATCTTTAGGTAATGCTATTTATTTATGTGATTCTGATGATGTTATTTTGAAGAAAGTTATGAGTGCTGTTACGGATCCTAATAGGATTAAGAAAGATGATTTGGGTAATCCGGATATTTGTATGGTTTATTATTATCATAATTTGTTTTCTAGTACAAGAGATTGTGCTAAGGTACATAATGAGTGTAGGTTAGGTAAACGTGGTTGTGTTGCTTGTAAGAGGGAGCTTGCTAAAAATATTATAAAAGAGCTTAAGCCTATTAAAGAGAAGCGTGCTTATTATGAGGCTCATCCTGATGAGGTGGATAAAATCTTATTAGAGGGAACTAAAAAGGCAAGGGAAGAGGCTAAGAAGACAATGAAAGTTGTAAAAAAGGCTATGAAGCTTGATTATTTTAGTGATGAAGAATAGATGGTGATATAATGATATATTTTGATTATTCGGCTACTACTCCTGTTGATAAGAGAGTTTTAAATACTTTTAATAAGGTTTGTTTGGAATATCCTGGTAATAGTAATTCTTTACATAAATTGGGGTGTGAGGCTATGGAACTTGAAAATTATGCTACTGATAGAATAAAAGATATTTTAAGGCTTAAAGATAAAGAAATTATATATACTAGTGGTGCTAGTGAGTCTAATAATCAGGCTATAAAGGGGATTTGTTTTAAATATAAGAATAGGGGACGTCATATTATAACTACTTATTTAGAGCATTCTTCTGTTATTAGTACTATTTCTTTTTTGGCAGATATGGGTTTTGTTATAGATTATGTTAAATTAGATGATAATGGTTTGGTTGATTTGGATCATTTGAGGAAGCTTATGTCTAATGATACTATATTAGTTAGTATATGTATGGTGGATAGTGAACTTGGTATTAGGCAACCTATTTCTAAAATAAGTGAGATTTTAAAAGGGTATCCTAAATGTTTTTTTCATGTTGATTGTACGCAGGCTTTGGGTAAGATTGATATTGATTTTTCTTTAATGGATTTGGCTAGTGTGTCTGCTCATAAAATATATGGTATGAAAGGTATAGGAATGCTTATTAAGAATAAGTCATTATCTCTTATGCCTCTTATTCATGGGGGGAAGAGTAGTACTGTTTATAGGAGTGGTACTCCAGCACTTCCTTTGATAGTGTCTACGATGAAGGCTATAGAATTAATTGTTTCTGATATTAAGAAGAATTATGAATATGTGAGTAGGCTTAATGAGATAATTAGTGATGGTTTGAGTAAATATGATGGTGTTAGTATAAATAGTACAGATTATTCTATTCCTTATGTTATAAATTTTAGTTTGAAAGGTATAAAGCCTGAGACTTTTATTCATGCTATGGATTCTTATGATATTTATATTTCTACTAAGAGTGCTTGTTCTTTAGCTAATACGATGTCTGATGCTGTTTATGCTGTTACTAAGAATAGGGATAATGCTATGTCTAGTATTAGGGTAAGTTTATCTTATTTAACAACAGAAGAAGAGGTTTATGAGTTTTTAAGAGTTTTTGATGTTTGTTATAATAAATTAAATATGAGTGATGATAATGTATAAGTTTAGATTGATAATTTTTTTTCTTGTTTTGTTTATGATACCTAGTTTTGTTAGGGCATCAGATGAGACTTCTGATAATTTAGTTAATATATATTTATTTCATTCTGATACTTGTTCTCATTGTCAGGCTGATTCTGATTTTTTGGATTTGGTTAGTGATAGGTATTCTAATGTTAGGGTTTATAAATATGAAATTCATGAAGATGATAATAGAAAGATGTATGAAGAGGTTGCTTTATTGTATGGGGCTCCTGTTGGTTCTGTTCCTTTGACTATTATTGGTGATGAGTTTTTTATGGGATATAGTGATGATAGTAGGTTAGTTTTTAATAAGGCTATAAATTATTATTCTAAGTATGGTTATGTTGATAGGGTTGCTTCTATTGTTGGAAATGATGAGTTACCTAAGTTTAGTGTTAAAAAAAATCAAGAATCGTTAGATGAATTTACTAAAACTTATTTTAATTATAATGTTATTGGAGATGTTAAAAGTGATGATATAGGTTTTTCTCTTGCTACTTTTTTGTTTAGTTTGTTTGGAGAAATTAATATTGTTAATATACTGGTTGTATTCTTTTTAGTGTTACTTATGTTTAGGAGAGACTGTTTTAAATATAAAATAATATGTTTTTTTGTGTATTTGTTTTCTTATTTAATTAGTAATGTTTTATTTTTACTTGATAGAAATATTTTTAGTGTTTTGTTGTTGTGTTTGTTTTTAGTTAGTTTTTTATATTTTATAGTTAGATATTTTGTTAGTAAAGATAAGAATAAGATTGATAATATTTGTTATATTATTTTAATTTTTTTGGGATGTATTAATAATTGTTTGAAATTTGGATTGTTTAACGGCTTTGTTGAGAAATTTCATAATGTTGTTTTTATAAATATGTTATCTTTAATTGATACTATTTATGTTTATGTAGGAAATTTATTTGCGGTTATTTTAATGTTTTTGTTAATTTTTGGTATATTATTGTTTTTTAGAAATATATTATTAAAGAGATTAATCAAATATGTTAGAAATTAATTGGAGTAGTATTTGATTAGTTTTTTTATTTTTTTATAGTTTTATTTTTGGTGTGTTGTTATAAAATGTATAAAAATTGTGAAAAAAAGTAAAAAAATTTGAAAAGTTTGTTGACAGTTTGATTTTAAAGTGGTATAGTTGATTTACGTTCAAAAGGACGGAGTACTTGATGGTTCATGACTGTTGATGGTGTGTTTTTTTATTGACTTTGAGTAAATAAAAAAACTTTCAAAAAATTTGAAAAAACCTATTGACTTTAAGTTAGAACTTTGCTATAGTATTAGTCGTCTTTTGAAGGAAAGCAATAGAATATGTTCTTTGAAAACTGAGCAAAACGTCGATTTTGAGTA
>CALVPO010000098.1 GCA_944351345.1 uncultured Bacilli bacterium
TCCTTTCGTTTTTGTAGTGATATATATTGTATCACACTTCGCGAAATTTCGTGTCTATATATCTATACTAACACCAATATAACATGGTCGCTTAAAATGCGACAAAGATATTTATATAATATTTTTTATACTCCTGTTTGATAGTTATTTTTCTTTAATATTATTTTTCTTAAGAAATCTATTGGTATTACTGTTATAGATATTAATAACATTATTATAAATTCTTTTATGTTAAGTCCACTCGTTCTAAAGATAGTTCCCCCATAATATATCATTATTATTTGAGTTATAACTATAAATAGAGTTATTATTAGAAAGACTTTATTTTTAGTTATATTTCCTAGTATATTCAACCTATCTGTTCTAGCATTAAAGCTATTAAAGATACTCATAAAGATAAATAGTCCAAAGAAGGCTGTCATCAAATATTTATTATCAGATGTATTTCTAAATAAATTGCTTATAATAGGGCTTTTTAAAAAAATTATACATAATATAGAGCTGTATAGTCCTGTTATTAATATTTCATTTAACATATATTTATTTATTATTTCTTCATTCCTTTTCTTTGGAGGTTCTTCCATATATTCTTTTAACGGTGGCTCATATGAGAAAGCTAAGCCTGCTAGTGTATCCATTACCATATTTATCCAGAGCATTTGTATTACTGTTATAGGAGATGGTATGCCTATAAAGGGAGATATTATACTTACACTTACGGCACAGAAGTTTACTGTTAATTGGAAAATTATAAATTTTCTAATACTTTTAAAAATAGTTCTTCCATATAGAATAGATTTTTCTATAGATAATATATTGTCATCTTCTATTACTATATCAGAAGCTTCTTTGGCTACTTCTGTTCCACTGCCCATTGCAAAACCTATGTCAGCTTTTTTTAAGGCTATGGCATCATTTACGCCATCGCCTGTCATACCTACTACTAAGTTTAATTCTTTAGCTATTTTTACTAATCTACTTTTATCATTTGGCATAGCCCTAGCTACTACTTTTAAGTTAGGTAATATTTCCTTTATTTTATCATCAGACATTTTGTTTAATTCTTCACTGGTTAAAACTAATTCATTAGAGTTAGATAATATTCCTACTTCTTTAGCTATATTTATGGCAGTATTTTTATTATCTCCAGTAATCATTACTATGTCTATGCCAGCATTTTTTATTAATTTTACTCCTTCTATACTTTCTTTTCTTATATCATCTTTAATAAGGAGGAAACCTAATAATATTAAGTTATTTATGTTTTTATTTGTTTCATTATTATAAGCTACACATATTACTCTTATTCCTTTTTTAGTTATGTCATCTATTTTTTTCTCTAATATTTCTTTATGGAGAATTAATCGTTTATGGCCATTTTCATCTATATATCTATCACATTTTGGTAATATTATTTCAGTTGCCCCTTTTACAAATTTATATTTTATTTTATTATCTTCGATAATGCTTAGAGAGTATTTATTTTTACTGTTAAATCTTATTTTATCTAGTTCTTTTATTGATTTCGTCTTCTTTGTGTTTACGAATTCTAATATAGCTTTATCAGTGATATTTCCTCCTATTATTTTATTTTCTTCTATATCAATAGTACTTTCATTATTATATACTAAATTTTTAGTTATTAAATTTTTGGTAGATATATTTAGATTATTAATATTATTATATTCTTTTTGGTTTCCTAACATTAAACCTATTACTTCTAATTTTCCTTTTGTTATTGTCCCAGTTTTATCTGTAAATAATATATTAAGACTACCTGCTGTTTCTATTCCTACTAGTTTTCTTACTAAGACATTATTTTTTAGCATTCTACGCATATTTGATGATAATACTAATGTTACCATCATTGGTAGACCTTCTCATTGCTATTCTTAAGGATAACGAATGGGCTAAAAATTATTCAACTCTTTAAAGTTGAAATATATATCTAACTGTTTATCTTTATGAACCTCTATTTTATCAATGAGTCTTAACATCATTTCTCTATTAGGAATGCTCATATTAATAAACTCTTCTAAAAGGTTTTTATAGTCTATTTCAAGTTTACTATTTTCTAATACATTATCTAATTTTTCTTTAAGCTCTTTTATTTCTAACTCTAATTCTTTTGCTTCCGTAGAAACCCTTTTAAAAACTCTTTGATACATATCTTCGCTTATCTTACCTTCTATTTTATCTAAATATATATTATCCAAATTTGAATTTTTTAAGTTTAATTTTTCTTCTTTTTTAGAAAGTTCAAACTTTATTTTTTCAATAGGACTTTCGAATTTAACTTTATTTATTTGATTTAAAAGTTCTTGTTTATTTATATATTCTTTTGCAATTTTTTTTATAGTGGCTATTACTGTCTCTTCCAAAGCATCATAGTTAAATCCATGTGATGTACAGACTTTATGTTTAGAATGTAATCGGTAATAATTACATACAATATAAGTTCTACCATCACTTTTTCTTGGATTACAAATACCAATTCTATGTCCACATTCATAGCAATATAAAAGTCCATCTAAAAGTCTATATATTTTTTTCTCATTACGTATTGTATTTTTAGGCAACATTTTTTGAACTAATTCAAATTCTTCTTTGCTAACCAAAGGTTCATGAGTATTTTCTACTATAATCCAATCTTCTTTTTTATTATATACAACTTTTTTTACTTTATAATTTACTTTTTGTCTTCTATTTTGTACCATATCGCCAGTATATAATTGATTAGTTAAAATACCTTTAACTGTTTTCGTGTTCCAATATCCTTTTTTGGAATCAATAGCTTGAATACGATTATTTACTTTTCCTTTTATCATTGCTCTTGTTGGTATCTTTTCATTAGTAAGAATCTCTTTTATTTGATAGGGTGTTTTTAAACTAAGTGCTAGTCTAAATATATATTTTACTATATAGTCCTCTTCAGGATCAGGAACTAAATGATTTTTATCATCAGGATCTACCATATATCCTAGTGGCGGGCATCCTCCTACCCATAATCCTTGTTTCTGTTTTGTTCTTAATGATACCCTAATTTTTTTAGATATATCTTTTGCATACATATCATTAAAAACTGCTTTAAATGGTGCTATATCATTACCTGATGAGTCAAGAAAAGTATCAACACCATCAGTAACAGCTACATACCTAACCTTTTTTGCAGGAAAGTATTTTTCAATAAATTCTCCTGTACCAATATAATCTCTACCAAGTCTAGACATATCTTTAGTAACTACCATATTAATTTTTCCCGAATCAATGTCTTTTAACATTCTTTGAAATCCAGGGCGATTAAAATTAGTTCCACTAAACCCATCATCAATATAAACACCTTGTATTTCAAATCCCTGTTCAGCAGTCCAACTCTTCAAAAATTCTCTTTGATTAGTTATACTTTCGCTTTCGCCTAATTTTTCATCTTCTTTAGACAAACGAATATAGATAGCGACTTTGTAATTGACATTACTTATTTTTGTTATAACAGATTCCATTATACCTCCCTTTTGTTATAACAAACTATCATTAGTATGATAACTCTTTACAAGAATCATTACAAGTCGCTATTAATTTTTCTTTAATAAAAATTATAAACAATTCATTCATTATACTTTGAAAAGAATTATTTTTACTTTCATAATAAACATTAACCTTAAATTCATTCATCCTATTTTCACCTCTGAAAAAAGATATGCATGGTAAAAAACATTTATTATTAAATAATCAAAACTTGCAATATTTCGACCTGTTATTTTTATTTAAAATCCTTCTAAAAAAAATCATCCCATAATTTAACATCAAAAAAAGTTAATGAAAAACAACATATTGAATATGCTGTTTATTTTTTATCTAAATATTCTAGACAATATTGAAAAAATTCGATATGAGGTGGTAAGAAATCACCTTCATCAATAAGTTTATTTATTTCTTCGATAGTAGCCCATTTAACTTTTTCTACCTCCTCAGGCTGAACTGTAATATCTTTTATGTCGATATTAGATTTCAAGTAATAAATATCCACAAAGTCGTCATCTGTTTTAATTGTTTTAAATAATTTTAATTCATCTTGTCTAATAGTTATACCTAATTCTTCTTTTATCTCTGTAACAATGCCTTGTAAACTGCTTTCTCCCGCTTTTGGATGACCACCTGTTGTAGACCACATATGGTATTTTTCTGGTACTGTTTTTTGTATTAAAAACTCTCCTTTAGAATTTTGCATCCATGCAACAACAGTTATATAATATCTGCCAGTAGGTATAGGTTGTCCCTTTTCAATAATTTCACCAGTCTTTTTTTTGTTTTCATCATATAAATCTCTTTTTTCCATTTTTTCTCCCTTTCAAATTATAACATAATTTTAACAAATCAGAAAAGCTATTTATTTTATAGTCAAATTCATTCGATTTTCCAAATCCATAATTTACATATATAAAAGGTATTCCACAATTATGAGAAGCAATAAAATCCAATATTGTTCAAAACAAATTTTTAAATTTTTTTCTAAAATCACTTGGAGTTTTAAAAATTCCAAAAAATCAATATAATGACTAGGTAAAGATAATACAAAAGTATCATTTAATGCTCTTAAGGTATTGAATAAAGTTACTCGAAGCTCATTTACCTCATATGTTTTCTCATTCATAAATAACATCAAATCCTTTCGTTTGTGATTTTAACTCTTATAAAGAAATATTGCAAGATATAAAAATACAAAATAAAAGCCATCATTTAATGATGACTATGATAGTTTGTTATAATTATATATTTCTTATTATCCTTATTGGTAACAACCATCTGGTACACTTACTACTATTATTGTTACTGATAGAGTTAGAGCATGAAGAATGTATGCGAATAATAATGAAAGGTCACTTACTGTTAGTATTATTTTATCTAATTCAAAGTTATTACTTATTATTATTTTGTTAAAGAGATAACTTACACTTACTAATATTGCACTACAATATCCTAATTTACTTATTGTATTAGCAAGGCTTGATAATCTTTCTTTTAATGGGCTTGTACCTGTTTTTTCACCTAATTCTTGGACCATTTTTCCATAATAGGTGTCATTACCAACATTAGTTACTAGTACTATAGCATATCCAC
>CALVPO010000099.1 GCA_944351345.1 uncultured Bacilli bacterium
GGTGATATAATGGAAAAAATAAAAAATATAGTAAGCAAATTAAAAAAAGATACTAATAACGCTGTTGATATAACTTATAGGCAAAAGATAGTTTGTAAAAAAAATGTAGAAATTATTTATCTTGAATCACTTACCGGTTCTGATAAAATAAGTGATTTTATTATTAGAAGCTTAGATAGAATTGATAAAACTAATAAAGATAAAGATTTACTTAATGTTATAGCTAATCAAATAGATAATTTTAAATATTCTAAAATAAGTACTTATGAAGAAATATGCTATTATTTAAACTATGGATTTACTATTATCTTAATAGAAGGTATAGATACTTATTTAGCACTAGAAACAAAGAGAAATTTAGCAAGATCAATTTCTACTCCTCAAACAGAAAATTCTCTTAGAGGTGCTATGGATTCTTTTGTTGAAGATATGCAAACTAATTTAGGATTAATTAGAAAAAGAATTAAAAATAACGATCTTTGGATTAAATCAAATGAAGTTGGTAAGTATACTAAAACTAAAGTTAATATACTATATATTAATAATGTATGTAAGATGGAATATGTTAATTTAGTAGATGAAAAGATTAAAAATATAAATATAGATGGAATTACTAATTCCGGTACTATAAAAAATTTAATTCAAAAAGAAAATAAATCTGTTTTCCCAACAATAATTTCTACAGAAAGACCTGATAGAGTATCCCAAGCACTGCTTGCTGGTAAGATCGTTATATTGGTTGATATGTCTCCATTTGCCTTAATAATACCTACTTGTATAAATGACTTTCTTTTAGCTGTTGAGGATAGTTATAGTAAAAGTATTAATATATCTTTAACTAGAATAGTAAGATATGTAGGATTTTTTATAACCTTATTTACTCCTGCTTTATATATTGCTGTTACTACTTATAATCAAGAAATGCTCCCGACAGAACTTTTAATTAGTTTTGCATCACAACGTTCTACAGTTCCTTTTCCAGCTTTTTTTGAAGCTATAATCATGATGGCTTCATTTGAAATACTACGAGAATGTGATCTTAGAATGCCTACTTTTTCTACTAGTGCCTTATCTATTGTTGGAGCTCTAATACTTGGAGAAGCTGCTGTTAATGCTGGAATAGTATCTCCTATCATGATTATTGTAATTGCTATTACAGCAGTATCTGCATTATTATTTACAGAACCAGAAATTATAAATGGTATTAGATGGTATAGACTATTATTTATGCTAGGAGCTAATTTCTTTGGAATATTTGGCGTTGTTACAATGTTTATATATTTTATAGTAAAACTTGCTTCTTTAGAATCTTTTGGATTTCCTTTTTTGTACCCTCTATCACCTACTAGCTCTGTTGGTCTAAAAAATAGTATTATAAAATTTCCAACTAAGTTTTTAACCAAACGTGAAAAATTGTTGTCTAGGAATAAAATAAAACTTAGAGGTGGAGAATAATGAAAAAAATATTATTAGTAATTATAATTTTAATAACTTTAACAGGTTGTTATAATTATCGTGAATTAAATAATCTTGCTATTGTCACAGCAATAAGTGTAAGTAAAGATAATAATGAATATAAAGTTGTCGTGCAAGTTGTTAAACCAAAAAAAGAACAAGATACTTCTAATATTAATCAACCTAATTTTGTAACATTTAAAAGTAAAGGTAAATCGCTACAAGAAGCATTTAGAGGTTTCCTAAAAGAATCTCCTAAGAAAATATATGGTACACATATGCAAATATTATTACTAGATGAGAATGTGGCTAAAAGTGATCTTAGTGATGTACTTGATTTTTTTGCAAGGGAACCAGAGGTTAGAAATGAATTTTATGTACTAGTTAATAAAAATAGCAATTTACTTGAAGTACTAACTCCTCTTGACAATATTTCTAGTCAAAATATAATGGAAAGCTTAGAAGCTAATAATAAATATTTAGGATATGCTAATCTTATTACTTTTAATGATTTATTATCATATTATCAAAATAATAAAATTGAAATTGCTCTTCCTACAATCTTTTTAGAAGGAAATATTAATAATGGTGATAGCGATAAAAATATTGATTCTTCTGATGTTGATACTTCTATCGTTTTAGGACCTTTAGCTATATTTAAAAATAATAAATTAGTAGGATATTTATCTTCTGAGGAATCTTTGGCATACAATATAGTCATGGATAATATTACCAATGCTTTAATAACAAATAAATATAGTAATGATAAATATATTGTAAATGAATTAATAAGATCTAAAACTAACTTAAAGTTGGATTCTAAGAATAATAAAATCAATATTAGTATTAAAGGCCATTCTTCTATCAAAGAAGTTAATTATAATAATATTAATTTAAAAGATGAAAATAATGTTAAAAAAATTGAAAAAGACTTAAATAACCAAATTGAAAAACTAGTAAAAAAATCTATTAATAATATTATAAAAAAATATAATTCTGATATTTTTGGTTTTGAAAATTTATTTTATAAAGAAGATTATAAATATTATGAGCATATAAAAAACAAGTGGAATAAGGATATATTTCATAACTTAGAAATTGAGGTTAATTCTAATTTTGAAATAGTTGAACAAGGTAATATTTTAGGAGGAATAAAAGATGAGCAATAAAAAAATAAGTAGTTTACAGTTTTCAATATTAACTATATTACCAATATTATCATTATTTGGTGGCATAGGATTATATGATATTCTTAAAATTGCTAAAATAGATGCTTATATATCTACTATTATTACTACTATATTAGGTTTTATTGTTATTGCTATGTTTATATATATATTTAATTACAAGGAAAAACTATCATTACCTGAAAAAAATATTTATTTATTTGGAAAAATTATTGGAACCATTATAAATTATATTTTATGTGCCTTAATGTTTTTTATTGCTTTAACATTAATATATAGTATTAGTAATTTTATAATTACACAGTTTTTAACAAAAACGCCTATGATTATAATTTTATTATTTATGGGTATTATTATGATATATACTGTTAGTAAAGGAATTGAAGTAATAGCTAGAGCAGAAATTATATTTTTTGCAATTGTTATTTTACTTACTATTATTAGTACCTTAGGCGTTATTCCTTATTTTGATGTAGACAATTTAAAACCATATATGGCTGATGGAAGTAATAAGCCAATTTATGCTGGAATATATTTTCTTTTCACTAATGTAGTTCCTATTACAGTTATGCTAATTTATCCTAAAGCTAATATTTGTAATAAAAATAAAACTACTAAATATATAATAGTTGCTTACCTAATAGCTATGTTGTTTATCTTTTTAGCTACTTTTCTAACTATTGGTGCTTTAGGAATTGAATTAATTGAATTATTTCCACATCCTGAGTATATGGTACTAAAGAAAATTTCGTTTTTAGGTTTTATAGAAAGAATAGAAAATGTTATTTATACTAAATGGTTATTAAATAATTTTATTTGTTTTTCTCTAATTATATATTATATCACTAATAGTATAAGAAAATGTAATAAGCAAAAATTATTACCTATTATCGTAACTATCTCAGTTATGGTTTTATCACAATTATTATTTAAAGATAATACTCAATTTAAGTGGTTCATATTTAACATTTATCCCTACCTTAATTTAGCCTTATTTATAATTTTGATTATCATAATTTTAAATATTTTTATAAGAAGGAATATAATTAAAAAAGCTTAGTATTTAAGTTTTTTTCTTTTTATATAATTATTATTAAAAAAAACTAGCAATAGTACTAGTAAACTTTATATTATCTTGAAAGACTAACACCATCAGCAGCTGATGACAAAAATGCTAAATTTCTTGGATTAAATGCATTTGAATTAAATCCACTAACTGTATTACCATTAGCAACTCCAAAATGTAAATGAGCACCTGTGCTACAGTTATCATAACTTTCTGTTCCACCACTTTTAGCTATTACAGTATTTGGTGTTACATTTTGTCCTGCTCTTACTAATGCACGTGATAAATGCATATAAACTGTAGTATACAGTCTACCATTAACGTTATGATATACGTATACTTTTATACCACCACATGATAATGAACTACCTGAAGTTACTACATAAGCAACCTGTCCATTAGCTGCTGCATAAACATTTGTTCCTGATGGAACTCCTAAATCTATTCCTCTATGAGAACTACCACCACATCCTATACAATCAGTTCTTACTATTTGAAATTGACTAGTAACAATGGCACTAGATACTGGTAGATTCCAACCATTAGCAACACCAACTACAGAAGCCAAATGCTGTTTTGCATAAGTATTAACATCAGCATTTCTTGGACATCCCATTTTCTCATATTTATCTATATCAAGTTTTAAAGATTTAATATCATCTGCTATAGAAGTTCCCTCTTCTGTAAGTTCATCCAAATTTGCATTTAATGTCGCTAATTTAGAACTTTGCTCTTGCCTTTGAGTTGATAATTGTTCTTGCTTGGTTGCTAACTCTTTCTTTTTAGTTGTTAGTTCTTCTATTAAATTGTTAAGTTCATTCGTAAGTTCATTATTATAATCACTCATTTGATTTACAACAGCATATCTATATATAAAATCTGTATAGTTTTCAGCTTCAAAAATATATTCTAATAAACTATCTCCGTGTCCATTACTAAGTTGTAAATAAAGTAACATTTGATCTGTTTCTTCTTTTTTTTGTTCAATTTTTTTCTCACTATCTTTTATATCATTTGTTGCTTTTGTTATTTCTTTTTCAGTATTATTAATACTTGCACTAAGATTATTAATTTCTACTTTTAAATTATTTATTTGTGTATTAGTTAGTTTTTTTCCACTATTAACCTTAGATTGTTGTCTTTCTAATTCAGCTAATTGATTATACATTTGTTGAAGCGTTTGGGCCTTAACATTACAGACAGGAATAACTAATAATGTAATTAAAAATAATTTTAATACTTTTTTCATTTTATCACCTATTTACAGTATACAATATAGGAGATATTTAGTCAATTACTTATGTATAACTTGGGTGTAAATTTTTTTCGCAGGTAAAATAGTAGTTAATGGTATATATGATTAACTACTATTTTTTCTATTTTGTCC
>CALVPO010000100.1 GCA_944351345.1 uncultured Bacilli bacterium
ATGTATTGTAAAACCTTATTAAAAGATGCTATATCTTTAATTCCAAGTCTTTCAACAATATCTTTTAGAATGATTGAGTCATAAACACTAGATAAATAACTAATTTTATCATTATCGTTTTCAAATAAGAATCTTTGAGGAAGACCACCCCATTTAAAAACATCAAACAATAATTTTTCATAATCTTCTTCTTTTGTATTTGTCAATTTTACAATTTCTTTAAATGATAGTGGATTAATTCTAAAACTAACATATCTGCCAGACAAATCAGTTGATAATTCAAGAAGTGTCACCCTACTATTTGACCCTGTAATAAAAATACTATAATTATTAGTGATTCTTAAAGAGTTAATTCCTTTTTCAAATTCTTCTACCTTCTGTATTTCATCTAAGAAAACATAATATTTATTATTATTCTTTTTTAATGATTCAATGTAATTATATAGATCTTTAGCATTTTTTATAAAATCATATTTTAAAGATTCAAAATTGATATAAATTATATTATCTTTATTAACATTTAATTTAACAATTTCATCCATTATTTGGGTTAGAATAACTGACTTGCCACTTCTTCTCATCCCATATATTATTTTTATCAAAGATTCAGTGTGATAAAAAGCTCGTATTTTAGATAAATATTTTTCTCTAATTAACATAAAAATCACCTCATCTACATTATACTATTATATATAACTTCTGTAAAGTTATTCCAGTGTATTGGAATAACTTTACAAAGAAAGATTGATTCTTATATTTAGGTATCTATATTAATAACAACTTATAAAATTTCTTTAAATTCATTTCTACTATCTTCAATAATACCTATCATAATAAGCACCTCCATTACTATAAATGCACCTAATATGCACCCAATATGCACCTAATGTATATCTATAAAATTTAATTATATTTTAATGTTTTAGACTATGTATATATTCTATGAAGTATGATATTGCTACTAGTATGATATATACTCCTGTTATTTTAAAATATGTATATACTGATAGCATTGGTTTTAATATTAATACTACTCCTAATATAAATGATAATATAGATAATATTAAATATCTTTTATATTTTATTTTGGTTATTTCTTTTATATTAAAATATTTTATCATTAATATTATACCCATTATTATAGAATATAGTGAGAAAATTATGGGTAATATTATTATTAACATAGTATAATAGATATATATAAATAAGGCTAACCATAGGAAGATGCTTCCTAATATTAGTTGGTTATATATATTTTTCTTATATTGTTTACTTATAAAGAAACCTATTATTTGGATTACTCCTACTATGGCAAATATGCATACTAAAACATAGTTTATTGATATTAATAAGTCTTCTGTTGAGACTATTAGGGTTATTCCTAATACTAATGATAAGAAACTAGTTAGTAATAGGCTTAATTTAGAATCTTCAATCATATTTAGTCTCCTTTCGCTTGGTTTTCTATGATATTATTAGCAGCTATAGCTCCTTCAGATGCTGATGTTACTAATTGATATAAGTCTTTTTTTATTACGTCGCCACATGCGTAAACATTTTTTTTGTTTGTTTTATAATTATTATCTACTTTTATATAGCCATTAATTTTTTCGACGTTGAATAATTCACTGTTAGGGATATAGCCTATGGCTAAGAATAGGCAATCTGTTTCTATTTCTTGATTGTTATTTAGTTTTATGGCTTTTATTTTGTTATTTTCTTCTATATATTCTGTTATTTCTCTGTTATAGAGTATTTCTACATTAGTTGTTTGTGCTAATCTTTCTTTTAATATTTCTTCTGATCTTAAATTATCTTTTCTATAGATTATATAGACTTTTTTACATATTTTTGATAAGTATAGGGCATCTGATACTGCTGTGTTGGCACCTCCTACTACTGTTACTGTTTTATCTTTATATAAAGCGCCATCACAGCTAGCACAAAAGCTTATGCCATGGCCTATTAGTTTGTCTTCATTTTCTAGGCCTAAGGTTTTACTTCTTCTTCCAGTTGCTATTATTAGATTTTTATATTTTAGTTTTTTGCTGGTTGTAGTAATTATATTATTATCTAAATCTACATTGGTTATATCTTCAAATAAGTAGTCGGGATTGTAACTATTTAGCTGGTTATAGATATTCATTGCTAAGTCTGTACCATTTATAGATTCATAGCCAGGATAATTTTCTATGGTGTTAGCTTTATTTAGTTCACCTCCTGGCATATTATTTTCTATTATTAGTATATTTATTCCAGCCCTTTTTAAATATATACCAGCACTCATACCAGCAATGCCACTGCCTATTATGATTGTGTTATATTCTTCCATCTTGGCCTCCAATCTGAGCTAGTTTGTCATTTTTGTGTTTCTTTTTATAATTTCTTATTATTAATAATATACCTATTATTATTAAAAGAGCTGATACTATCATACTTACTCTAAAATCTCCAATATAAAGGCTATCAGTTCTCATTGATTCTATGATAAATCTACCTATTCCATACCAAATTAGGTAAAACGATAACTGTCTTCCTTCTATATAAGCTCTTTTTTTTCTTATATATAGTAGAATTAATACTCCTAATAAACACCATACTGATTCATATAAAAATGTTGGTACTCTATATGCTCCATCTATATACATACCATCAATTATAAAATCTGGTAAATACATATTTTCTAATGAAGATCTTGTAATAATAGTCCCATAAGCTTCCTGATTAAAGAAGTTACCCCATCTTCCTATAGCCTGACCTAATAATAATGGTAGACTGCAAACATCTAACATTTTTATAAAGGATATTTCTTTTTTGTGACAATAGTAAAATATATAAATTATTCCTGCTATGATAGCTCCATAGATAGCAAGACCACCTTCCCATATTTTAAATATGTCTAATAAATTATTTCTATAAGTATCAAAATTAAATATTACATAATAGATTCTTGCTCCTATTATTCCTGATACTACTACCCCAAATAACATATCACTAATAATTGTAGATGGCATATTTATTTTTCTAGAATATGATGTAGCAATACTACTTCCTATTAAGACTGCAACAACCATTAAAAATGAATACCAATATATAGATACTGGACCTATTGTTACCATAACTTTATCCATTTTATCACTTTCCTTTATTCATAATTGGTTTTATAATCATACCTTCCATTAGTATATTTAAGAATGATATAATAATTGCTATTATGAAGGGAATAAATATTCCTCTTACTATGAAATTATTACCTAATATAAAACTGGTTATATATAATATTATTACATTAATTACTGGATAAAATAAGCCATAAGTAAGGGCTGTTAGAGGTAATGTTATATATATTAATATAGGTTTTATTGTTTGATTTAATATATATATTATTATTGAGGCTATTAAGGCATATACGCCAAAATAGTCGTTATTTATATAAAGACTTTTTTTAAATAGACATGAGACAAATATTAAAATTATAGCATAGCCTACTATATATAAGAATGTCTCAAAAAATTTATTCTTTATTAGTTTATTATATTTTAGCTTTTTTTCTTTGGGATTATTTACCTCTTCTATGATAATTCTTTTTTTCATTGGAACCTCCCGTAATATATATTTGATTATATCATGGATTAAGATTTATCTCAAGGGGGACAAAATGCTATTATTTTTTCTAATTATTATTATCATAATTTTCTAAGAATGAATGTTTTTCTTTATTTTTTGTGTAGCCTAATATGCAATTTAGGTTTATGTTATCTAGGCTTTTAAAGATATTTCTATCTATATTAGAATTTACTTCTTTTAGTTTTTTTATTAGTTCTTTTATTTCTTTTCTTTTACTGTTTTGTTCTAGGTTGTTATTTTCTGTGAATTTGCAGGCACAGTTTAGGAATGTTAGATTGTTACTTTTAGCCCAGGATATGATAGATTCTTCTTTTATTAAATACATGGGTCTTATTAATTCTAATCCAGGAAAGTTATCACTTTTTAGTTTTGGCATCATTGTTTTTACTTCAGAGCCATAAAAGATTGATAAGAGAGTTGTTTCTATTACATCATCGAAGTGATGACCTAGGGCTATTTTATTGCATCCTAAAGATGCAGCTTTACTGTAGAGAAATCCTCTTCGCATTCTGGCACATAAGTAGCAGGGACTGTCGTCGGCTATTTTATCTACTACTTCAAAAATATCACTTTTAAAAATTTCTATATTAATATTTAAGAGTTTAGCATTTTCTTTTATTTGGTCTAAATTTTTCTCAGTATATCCTGGATCCATTACTACATAGTGGATATTAAAAGGGTATTTACCATGGCGTTTTAGTTCTTGGAAACATTTGGCCATTAGAAATGAGTCTTTTCCGCCACTTATACATACCATTATATTGTCGCCTTCTTTTACTAATTCGTATTCTGATATGGCTTTTATAAATTTGCTCCAAATATATTTTCGATATTTTTTTATAATACTTCGTTCTATTTCTTTGTATTTCTCCATATTATCACCTTATAGATACCAAAGTTTTTTACCATTTTTTCTTACTTCTTTGATAATAGAACCTCCTAGGCATTCTTCTTCGTCATAGAAGACACAGGCTTGGCCTGGGGTTACTGATTTGGCTCCAGTTTTATATGTTACTAATAATTCGTTATCGTTTATTTTATTAATTTCTACTGGTACATCTTTACTACGATATCTAAATTTAGCCGTGCATTTTGTTACTTTTCTTTGGCTTATCCAGTTGATATCTGTTACTATGCAAGAGTTGCTTATTAAGTAATCATTATCTTCACCAATAGCTATATAAAGGATATTTTTTTCTAAGTCTTTTCCTACTACAAACATTCTTTCTTTAGTTCCACCTATATCTAGACCCCTTCTTTGACCTATTGTATAGTGCATTAGTCCTATATGTTCTCCTACTTCTTTTTTAGTATCAATATCAACTATTTTTCCAGGTTGATTTGGTAAATAATTTTTTAAGAAGGTGCTAAGACGTCTTTCACCTATGAAGCATAT
>CALVPO010000101.1 GCA_944351345.1 uncultured Bacilli bacterium
TAAAGCAAATGCAACAAAAAGCAATTAATTTGCTCTTTTGATCGTACTTTATTATTCAGTTGACTGTGAATAGTAACGGGAACTTTGAATTTTATTTAAGAAAAGGTTATAAATCTATTGACAAAAGTTAAGTTTAGTGATAGTATATATACTCGAATTCAAGGAGGGTGAAGGTTATGAAAAAGAATTTTAATGTTAAAAATATTATTTTTATGTTAGTTTTAATTATGATAACGGCTTTTGGAATTAAGACAGTAGATGCAGCTGGTGTTGCACCAGATACATTAAAAATGAAATATCGTAATTATACTCCACCTATTAGTTTTCCACAGACATTTCATATTAAGGAAACTACAAAGGGTGAATATGTTTATTGTGCAACTTACGCAAAGAATATGCCAGTTACTAGTATTAAATATACTAAAGCATCTAAATATAAAGATCCTGGTATAAATTATATCCTAGAAGAAGGATATAAAGCAAAAAATGATAAGCAATATTTTATTGCTCAAACAGCTTTTTGGATATATTTGATGGATAAAGATCAGATGGATTATTCATATAGTGTTAATAAATTTAAATCAAGTATTTCTGGTTCATCAAATGCCACTGCAAAGAAAATAAGACAAATGGTAGATAAAGCAAAATCTCTTAAGAGTTATGATCAAGAAAATCCAACAATAAAATTTACTAGCGGTGATATAACTTTTAACTTAAGTGATGATAAGAGTTATTATACATCAAATAAAATAACAATTAAGAGTTCACAATCTAGTTATAAAGCAGAACTTGTTAATGCACCATCAGGTGCATATATTCAAGATAATAAAAATGGTGAGTTATATGTTATAGTACCAGCAAAATCTGTAGGTACTACTAAAGCTACTTTTTCAATAAAAGTATCTAATACAAAAACTATATATAAATCATATAAATATACTCCAAATAATAGTAGTTATCAGACAATGAGTGCAACTTATGCAATAGAGAAGAATGCTGAGGCGTCTAAGAGTATGTCATTAGTTGTTGATAAGGTTACAATAAGTAAGCAAGATGTTACAACTAAGGCTGAACTTCCTGGAGCAACATTACAAATTAAAGATTCTAGTGGTAATGTTGTTGATTCTTGGATATCTGGTAATACTGCTCATGAAGTTAGTTTAGCTCCTGGCACATATACGTTAGTTGAAACAGTTGCACCAGAAGGATATGATTTGTCTACAGAGAGTGTTACTTTTACTGTTACTAATAAAGGAGTTACAACTCCAGTGGTTATGTATAATAGTCCTAGTAAAACAACAGTTCCTACTGTTACAATAAGTAAACAAGATATAACAACAAAAACTGAGCTTCCTGGAGCAACATTAGAAATAAGAGATTCTAGTGGTAAAGTAGTTAAAACTTGGGAGTCAACTGCAACACCTTATGTTATAACTGATCTTGCTCCTGGCAAATATACATTAGTAGAAACAAAAGCACCAGAAGGATACAAATTATCTAGCGAACAAATTGAATTCGAGGTAACAGCTAATGGAACAGAAAAGCCAATAGTTATGTATAATGCACCAGAAGAAGAAATTGAATACAAAGTATTAATAAATAAACTTGATTCAGAAACTAAAGAACAGATAGCAGGTGCTACATTAAAAATTTATGATATTGAAGGAAATGTAGTAGAGACTATTACATCAGAGACTACTGCAACTACTATTACAGGACTTAAACCTGGTACATATACATTAGTTGAAACAGAAGCACCAGAAGGATATGTATTATCTACTGAACAAGTTTCATTCACAATAGAAGAAGGAAAAGAAGAAACTGTGTCAGTTACCATGTATAATAGTAAAGATAATAAAGATACACCAGCTCAAGAAGTTGAAGTACCAAGTACTAGTTCATTTAAAACATTAGCTTCTTCTATGATCGGTGGTATAGTATTATTAGTTGGTTCTGTATTAATTGCTAAAAATTTAAAAAAGAAATATGAAAACTAAAAAGATTAAATATCAAGTAGCAACAGGAGTAATACTTATAATTATTGGTATTGCTCTTTTGCTTAATAATTATATAGTTGAGAAAAGAGATGAAGTTTTTAGTGCTATGAATATTGCAATATCAGAAGAACTTTCAGATAGCAAAGAAACTTCTACAACTGAGTCTGAGATGGATGAATCTGATAATGAAAGGGAAAATAGTAGTGATACAGAGTCAAGTGAAAACTATGAGACTTATATTGGACAATTAGAAATTCCTAAGATAAATTTTTATAAAGGTTTTTATGCTAAAGAATCTCCTTTAAATGATGTTAAATATAATATAAAGATATTGGAAGTATCTGATTATCCAACTGTTTCTAATGGTAATGTTATTATAATAGGTCATTCTGGTAATTATAGTAATAGTTATTTTGCAAATTTATATAAGTTAGCTTTAGGTGATACTGCTAGTATTTATTATGATAATAAAAAATATAATTATAAAATTGTAAATATTTATACTGATGCAAAAGATGGTACAGTTACAATTTATAGGAATGAGTCAAAAAATACTATGACATTAATAACTTGTACAAAAGATGATGATACAAAACAAACAATTTATATACTTGAACTTGTAAATGTAGAATAAAAGGGAAATAAACAAAGGGGGAGGTTGCTATGAAATATACATCTATATTTGAAAAAATACAATGTGTAGGAGAAATAATTAATGGTTCTATTATTTATCCAATATTTTTAGGAATATTTGCATTGTTAGTAATTTTACTATTTATCAATAAGATAAAAAATAGAAAAGTTATAATTTTAATGGCTATTAGTTATATGACTTTATTGATTATAACTGTTGGTATTAATTTTGATACTTTAAGTGATGTTTTTGATAGCATTGCTACCAATATATTTACTAATATTTATTTTCCTTCAACACATATATATTTGTTTACTTTGTTATTAATAGATGTTATTACAGCGGGTAGTTTTTTAAATATCAAGTGTGATAAAGCTTATAGGATTTCTAATGGTATTTGCTTTTTTGTAAATAATTTTATAATGGTTTTGATATTAGATGTTGTTTCTAAAAATGATATTGATTTATTTTCTAAAGAATCTTTATTTTCAAATATAGATTTAGTTATGTTGTTAGAACTTAGTATTGGAATTTTTATAGTTTGGTTATTGTCTATTTTGGTTATATATGTTACTGATAAAGTTAGTGATAGAATTGTCTATAATAAAAAAGAAGGTACTGATCCAGTTAAAAATTCTAATACTTTAGTTGCAGATAATATTTATGAAAAAGATAATATTATACCTGAATTAAAAAGCAAGCAACCTTCTTTTGTTAATACAGTATCAAATGTAGAAGCGAATACTATAAGAGATAGTTTTAATTTAAGTGATCTGACTACTTCTAGTGATTTTAATTATGTAAATAGTAATATTTCTCATATTGAGCCTAAAGTAGAAAAAAATATAAATTTAGTACAAAATAATATTAATGATAATGATAACAACGTTTTGTTAGATAAATTATTACATAATGGTCTTCCTATAATTAAAGAAAACACAAAAGATGAAATTAGTAGCAACAGAAATTTAAATAGTTTTAATAATAAAAATATAAAGGAAGATTATACTCTTGATGATTATAGAATATTTAATAAGATGTTAAAAGAAATAAAAGAGATGAATAATGGTAATATTATTAATATAGATAGAGATTTAGAATATAGACTTATATTAAAATATAGTGCTGAAAAATATAATTTATTTAAAGGAATGTTAAAGAATTATTCTAATTAAAGGTTGTGATTATATGAGGGAGCAAGTAGTTAATTTTTTAAACAATATTAATTTAGGATATTTAAGTTTAGTTATAACTTTATTCATAGTCTCTTTTATTTTTTTACATAATAAAGGTATTAATAAGTTTTTTATGGAATTATTTATAATAGTATATGTCTTGATTTCTTGGATTGGTTTTTATTATTTAAATGACATTTTTAATCTAGTTTTTGATTTAAAATATTTAGATGTGAAGTTGTATTTAATTCTTTTAATAATAGGTAATATAATAATGATTGCTAATATAAATTTAAAATTGCCAATTTATTATAAGGTAATAAATTATGCTATGTTTCTTACTAATATCGTAATGTTTGTTGCTAATATTACTTTAATTATAGCTAGTAAAGTAGGTGCTATTGAAATAAGTTCTTTAGCTAATATTACTAAATTTATAAATATAAACTTTATAGTTTTTGTCTGTTATCTTAATTTATTAGGAATTGTATATATTGGCAAATATTTAAGTCGTAAAATGCAATTTAAGATAAAAGCTAAAGAAATATTTGAACAAGAATCTCTAAAAAAAGATGCTGCTACGGATTCTAGTGTTATAGATGATGTAAGTGTAGTAGAAACTAATTCTCATGTTATAACTAATGATGTTAGTAATAATGTTAGTAATGATTTATCTAGTAAAGAAGGATTTTTTATAGATGGAATTGATTGTAGTGCTATTTTTGATGATACTGATAAAGAAAATATAGCCAGAAATTATTATATATTACTTAATGATGTAAATGCCAAATTAACAAACGGTTATACTGTCAAGGAATATACTAAGATAAAAAATATTATTAATAAATTAAATATTAAAGATTTAAATAATGTAAATTTAGATATTAACGTACTTAATCATATAACTATAGATGAGTACAATATTTTAAAAAGTTATTTAAATAAAAGAGGAATAAATATTTAAAAAAATAGAATGATAGGATTTAAGGGTCTAACATTCTGTTTTTTTTCTTATTTTGATTTTTTCCTAAATTATGTCAATAGTTTTGGAAAATGTCTTAAAAAATTTTAAACATTCGCGGGAAATTTTATTCCAATTTCCTTTTGACAAC
>CALVPO010000102.1 GCA_944351345.1 uncultured Bacilli bacterium
AAAAAAAAAAAAAAAAAAAAAAAAAAAAAAAAAAAAAAAAAAAAAAAAAAAAAAAAAAAAAAAAAAAAAGCAACTATATTTAACTAATAAGTTACAGTATTTTCGGTAACTAATAGTTAAATACAGTTGATAATATATATAATTATTATTTTACGTATTTTCTTAAATTATTAATAGCATTTTTCTCTATTCTAGATATTTGAGCCTGACTAATTCCAAGTTCACCTGCAATCTCCATTTGCGTCTTTCCAATAATAAACCTATATTCAAGTATTTTTCTATCCCTAGGTTTTAACTTTGAAATAGCCTTATCTAAAGCAAGCTTATAATCTAAATCATACTCTTCCTTTTTATTACTTATCTGATCATATAAATAAATAGTATCTCCCCCATCATTATATATAGGCTCATACATACTAACTGGCTCTCTTAAACTCTCAATAGCATTCTCTACCTCATACTCAGTAACACCAAGAGCCTCCGCTATTTCCTTATTACTAGCCTCCCTTCCATCACTAGTAATAAGTTCTTCTTTTAATTTCAAAGCCTTATAAGCCAAATCTTTAATACTCCTACTAATTCTAAGAGTACTATTATCTCTCAAGTATCTCTTAATCTCTCCAATAATCATAGGACAAGCATAAGTAGATAACTTAACATCATAAGACGTATCAAAATTATCAATAGCCTTAACTAACCCTAAACATCCAACCTGAAATAAATCGTCCAAATTACTTACCTTATTCGAAAATCTCTTAAGTATAGACAAAACGAGTTTCAAATTTCCCTCAGCCAACTTATCTCTAGCCATATTATCACCATTTTTCATATCAATAAACAATTGTTTTGTCTCTTCACTACTAAGTACATCAATATTCGCAGTATTCACGCCACATATTTCAACTTTATGACGTGCCATATAAATAATACCTCCCATAACAATAATGGGTAAAATAAAGTTTATTTATACAAAAAAAGAAGTACTACTACATTCTTTCTACTTCTTCAATAGCAAGCACTTCTAATAAATTACTAATAATATAACTAACAAGCTTAGTTAAAGATAAATAATTATTCTTAAGCTCAATATCTTTCTCATTAGATATATTTATATCATTATAAAACTTATTATATAAATTACATAATTCAAATAAATACTCACATAACACATTAGGACTAGCATTAACATATGCCCTATAAAGTTCATTAGATAAATTAATAACTTTAACATACATATCCCTAATAGCATCATTAACTATACTTATCTTATAATCTATCATATCATTATTTCTCAAAATAGACTTACATCTAACTAAAGTATACATTATATAAGGACCAGTCTTCCCCTCAAATGAAGAAAACTTAACTGGGTCAAATATATAATCAGTCTGTCTATATGGAAGTAAATCTGCATATTTAACAGTAGCAATAGTCAACTTCTCTATTACCTCTTCCTTCTCTTCACCATCTATATTATCTCTTACTTTCTTTCTAATTTCATTCTTAACCATATCAAGTAAATCAGATAGCCTCATTACTCCACCATCTCTAGTCTTAAAAGGCTTACCATCACTACCATTAATAGTACCAAACCCAAAATGGCATAACTCTGTTTCCTTCTTTACTAATCCTGATTTATAACTACCTCTAAATACTTGAACAAAATTTAAAGCCTGCCTATCATCTACTACATACCATATACAATCAGGATTATATTTTTTCATTCTCTTATATATAGTAGCCAAATCTCTAGTCTCATATTTACTAGAACCATCACTCTTAAGAACCATAAGTGGAGGAATTTCTTTCTTATCATCATCAATTTTAACATCCATAACCATAGCCCCATCAGATTCATATAAATAAGGTTTCATTATTTTTAAAACATCTGGTATATAATTTAAAGCATCCATCTCTCCATCCCATAACTCAAATGAACAATTAAGCCTATCATAAACTTTCTTTATATCTGCACTAGATATCTCAACCATCTGACGCCATAACTCTAAATATCCACGTCTACCTTCTTCTACTTCTCTAGTTATCTGTCTAACTTGCTCCATTCTAGCTTGATCTTCTTTTGCAGCAATACTAGCCCTAGGATACATTCTTCCCAAATCATCAACAGTCAAATCAATTTTAGGATATTCACCTTGATAATTAGGATCAAAAAATAC
The DNA here is from genome assembly GCA_944351345.1 of uncultured Bacilli bacterium. Lineage (GTDB taxonomy): Bacteria > Bacillota_I > Bacilli_A > RF39 > UBA660 > RUG11198. The sequence goes on from CALVPO010000102.1 coordinate 2,178, forward strand.
TAAATCAGGTTTTTCTAACATTAATTCAGATATTAACATACCAGACTGACGTCCTAAATCACCCAAATGAACATCTCCAATTACTTTATTACCATATAACTTGGCAACTCTCTTAATAGCCTCACCTATATTAGCACTACGCATATGCCCAACATGCAAAGACTTAGCTGCATTAGCACCTCCATAATCAACAATAATAGTCTTACTTTTGCTCTTATCAACTAAAACATCAAAATCATTTATAACCTCATTCATATATTTAATTATAATATCATCACTAAAAGACAAATTAATAAAACCAGGTCCTGCTATATTAACATTAGTAAACCTACCATCTAACCTATCTACAATCTTAGAAGCAATATCTCTAGGAGTCTCATGATACTTCTTAGCAAGAGGCATTGCAACATTCAATTGAAACTGTCCTAAACTAGGGACAGAAGAACTAACTAACTTACAATCATAACAATATCCTAGTTCTTCTAAAACATCATTTAAATAAACTTCTGTATCCTTAATTAAACTCATAATATATCATCCTTTATTTTGTCTATATCATCTATTTTATATTCTAATACTTCTCCAGTTTTCATATTTTTTATATTAATAGAACCACTATCTACCTCATTATCCCCAATAACCATAACATAAGGAACATTATTTTTATTAGCCCATTCAAAACATTTCTTTATCTTTCTCTTATTCATCTCAACACTAACTCTTACACCTTTATTCCTAAGCTTATTAGCAAGAGATAAACTAACTAAATCAGTATCCATAGGAATAATATATAAATCTATTAAACTATCATCTATAATATCATCTCTATTTTTTAATATCTCATATATAGAAGAAAGACCAAAGCTAATACCAATAGCAGGATATATATTACCATCATCAATATATTCCGTAATCATATTATCATATCTACCTCCAGCACCAATACTAGATGTAACATAACCACTCTTATCAAAAACCTCAAATACATTACCAGTATAATAATCTTGCCCACGAGCTAATGTCGGATCAAAACTACAATATTCTCTAATACCTAGTCCATCTATATACTTATCCAAAGAATTAATCTCCATCAAACCAGTATTAATCTCTAAAATATCACTATTACTAAATTCACTATTCAAATCACTCAAAGACAATTTAAACAAATCAAGTAATCTATCTATCTGACTCTCATCAAGTCCAAGCTTCAATAAAGAATCAACAAACTCATCATGAGTAATCTTATTCATCTTATCAATAATAGTAATAACAGCACTAATTTTATCCTCATTAACACCACAACTAAGTATTAAACCTCTAATCAAATTTCTACTATTATATTTTATATTTATACCAATACCTAACTTATTAAAAGCACTAACATATAAACTCAAACATTCAGCCTCAATCATCTGTCCTGATAGTCCAACAACATCAACATCACATTGTGTAAACTCCCTATCTCTTCCTAACTTTATAGGCCCATCTCTAAAGACCTTAGATATTTCATATCTCTTAAAAGGCAGCACTATCTTATTCTTATTAAGTGCTATAAACTTAGCAAAAGGTACAGTCAAATCATACCTAAGTCCTAATTCTCTACCTCCCTGATCACTTAATTTATATATCTCTTTTAATATATCATTATCTTCATCATATTTACCACTCAATATATCATAATAACACAAAATAGGTGTTTCAATAGGCTGATAACCAAACTCTATAAAAGTCTCCTTTAATTTATCATTAATATAATTTCTAATAACTTGCTCTTTAGGTAAATAATCACTACATCCCTTAACATTTAATAATTTCATATAAACACCTCTCTCATTACTTATATATTATACAACATCAACTTATATTTTCAAAGAGTTTATAAAAGAAAAAAAGTCTATTTTTTCAATGACTTACTTTTCCCTTTATATGCTTTTTCTATTTTTTTTATTCTTTTATTTACATCTAACTCTAATATAGAATCACATATTTTATAATAATAAAATTTATTAATATACCTATAATCATTTTCATTATCTACTTTCTTCAAGCTATCCAAATACTCTTTTTTTTCAGTAACCTCTACATAAATAGGTGGTAAATTAGCTAATTTAAATAATAAATTTACTAATGCTCTCATAGTTCTACCATTACCATCTTGAAAAGGATGAATTTGAATTAATTTACACTTTAATTTCAAACAATCATTAATATATTCTATTAACCTATCTTCATTACTTAAATTAACCTCATTTCCAATTTCTATGCCTCTTTTTAATAATTCATCAAATTCTAAATATAAACTTGCTATCGCTTTATCTATTTGATCATACGGGCATGTACTAAGATTAGAATTTTTCAAATAACAATTAGATGTTCTAATCATTCCACCAGCCTCAGGATGTGGAGTTTTAGAAAACAACTTTAAATTAAGCTCGTAAATTATATATATATTAGGACATTTTTTCCAATCATCACTTCTTATATAATCATAAACAGTACTTAAACCAGCTATTTCTTGTGCCGTATGTGATCCTTCTAACTTAGACTCTTGATCTAAATATTTAGCCTTAAAATTAGAAACAATACTACTAAAATCAGAATGATTAGTATCCCTACTATAATATAACTTTATTAAATTTTGAGGAATAAGGGATTTTTCAAAAATAAATCTTACAATTTGACAAAATAAAAACAACGACCTAAAATTATTAATAAATATAAA
>CALVPO010000103.1 GCA_944351345.1 uncultured Bacilli bacterium
TTTTATTTCCTCCAGTTTTTTACATTTTTTAGCCATACTTCACCAACTTTATTCTTTTTCTTCATTATAAAAAAAAAAAAAAAAACGCATTTTCAAAATTTCATGCGTTTATCCTGTCTTTAATGTAAAATATTTTAATTTACTTGTTTTTTTGTAAATAAAATAGTAATATTAAGGACTAAGGACGGTGATGAAAAATGAGAATAAACCACACATTAAAACCTATATTTGATTCTAATTCTAAAGTACTAATACTAGGAAGTATCCCTTCTGTAAAATCTAGAGAAATTGGTTTTTACTATGCCCATCCTAGTAATAGATTTTGGTCTACCTTAGAATGTATTTATAATGATAAAATAGGAAATACTAAAGAAGATAAAATATTATTCTTAAAAAAACATAATATTGCTCTTTTTGATGTAATAAAAAGTTGTAATATATCATCTTCTAGTGATAATACTATCAAAAAACCCGAAATCAATGATTTGACAACTATACTAACAAACTCTAAAATCAAAGCAATATTCACAACTGGTAAAAAAGCTTATCAACTTTATCAAAAATATTGTTATCCTAAAACAAAAATAGAGGCCATTTATCTACCTAGCACATCAAGAGCTAACTGTAGAATGACAAAAGATGAAATAATACTAGCTTATAGTAAAATAAAAGAATATACAAATTAAAGTACCTAACTACATATTAAATGTATATTAGGTACTTTTTTATTCAAACCAAAAATCATTAAAACTATATTTAAACACTCTATAAGCATACTTATTAGAAGTATAATCAAATTGTTTTATCAAAACACCATCACTATTATATTCACCAAACGAATGATCTTTACCAGAACTAGTTACATAATTATTTCCAACATTTTGAATGCTACTAACTATACTAGAATATGGTAAATCAAAAGATTTAACAAGTTTATAATTACATTTTTCTTCATTTACTTCATATAAATAATACATAGATCTTGGACCTTCATCATAAGAAGTAGAAGCACCATCATAATTAGACCAATCTTGATCAGGTCTTGTTCTAGATCTAATATAATTATTATTATACATAGCCAAATAATATGTATCATCACTATCTGGGTTATCCATATAAGTTATAGTATGTTGACCAGCTTGTGATAAAAAGCCTCCATCTTTATCTAAAACTAAATCTTCATAAGGAGTATCTTTGTATACTGACTCATCAGCTATCAAGTATTTTACACTTGGATCATCATAAGCATTTTCAATATATATAATAGTACTCATTTCTCTTGAGCTTAGTACTAAATCATTATCACCTACCATATTTAAACTATTTAAATGAATCCAATCTAATTCATCGCCACCATATGTATTACCACCTTTTGGTTGTACAGCTGTCTCATAAATCTCTGGCATAAAATCCATCATATCAACTATCTCAGTTACTTCCTTTGTCTCTAAATCGAGAAGAATTACTCTATCCTCAATAGTATCAGCTCCATCTTTATTGGCAAGTATTAATAGAGCATTCTTATCTTTATTGTAAATGTAATCATGATGCATAGAATAACCCTCAAAATCATATTTTTTTTCTATTTTTCCTAAATTATTAACTAATAAAAAGCCACTTTCAGTATAACTATATAACATATTTCCATCAATAAATTCAATTCTATCAGTCCTATATCCAGAAAGAGGCAACTCACTTCTCAAAATACCATCATTATCATATAGGTATACATTAGAATTAAATGACTTGTCATGGCCTAAAACGGCATATAGACCATTCTCTAACTCACTATCTACATTTGAACTAGTAACATCTAATTTTAAATCAACACCAGACTCTGTATTAGGAACTTTAATAGAAAACTCTTTTTCTTCACTATTGCCATTTCTATCAACACAAGTAATTTTTATATCATTAGTACTATTTTTTACAAGGCCAATCACTTGATAAGCATGCTTGGTAGCATATTCTCCTTCTTCATTATATAAAGTATTAGAATAAGGCGGAATCTGGCTATCTGAGGTACTTATTTCATAAGATACCTTAACTTCCTCTTCAGTATTAAAATAAATGTTAAAAGATAAAGTATTAGTACCATAAGGATTATAAATTATTAGTGGATTATCTAAAGTATAATCATTATTTTCTAATAATTCTTCTATTTTGTCATCAACAACATTCTGATACTTCATATTGAAAATATCGACATAAGAAACCGTATTTACATAACTAACAGAACTTCCTAAATCACTATTTTCATCTATTTCTATATTATCATTTAACCAAGATTTATCATCTATATTACTCATTTTTATATCTTCTTCTACTCTAGATAATATAACTCCTAAAATAACTATTACTACTATAATAGCTAAAACTATTAAAATACTTTTCTTCTTTTCTTTAATAAAATCCAATATTTTTCTAAACATAATACCCTCCTATAATATTAAACACTAGATATTATTATGATCATAACTCCTCTATTCATAAAATCCCCATTTATCAAATTCTTTTCAATAAAATTAATTATAAAAACAAAAGATTAAATGAATATTAAAAATAAGGTTAAGTTTTATTTTATTCACATCTAAAAAGCAAAATAGTAATAAAAATATTAATTATTTCTATTTTGCTTTTTATCTATACTCTAATAAGTTTCGTTAAACATTCTAAATAACTAAAACTAAGTTAATTATCATTTGTTTTTAAAAATAACTTTAAATACTGTATAATTATCTTTAGAAAACACACTAATATTACCATTATGATTTAAAACAATATTCCTAGCTATTGCAAGACCTAAACCATATCTATTACTAATTCTATTGCGAGCCTGATCTTCTCTATAAAAACGTTCAAAAATTTTCTCTTGATTATTTGCTGAAATAGTATCTCCTTTATTAGCAACCAATAAAATAATACTATCATTCTTTTTATATAACTCTACTAAAATAACTTCTTTTTTATAACTATGCTCTATTGCATTATCAATTAAAATAGATATTAATTGCTTTATATTACTAGGATTACAATTAAATATTATGCCTTTTTCTATATTATAATCGATTGTTAAGTCATTTTCATAGGCTAAACTCTCTAAAGTTAAAACAGACATTTCTATAATTTTAGACATATCCGTATTAATATAGAATTTTTTGTTCTGTGTCTCTAATTTAGCTAAATCCAGTAACTCTATTACCAATTTATTCATTCTCTCAGCCTCATACTTAATATTATTAACCCATTTCTTACTTTTACTATCTAGCTTAATTGCATCTGCACTAGCCATTATTACAGAAATAGGTGTCTTAAGTTCATGTGAGGCATCAGCAATAAATCTTTTTTGTTTATTAAAACTATCAATTACTGGACGCATTAAAAAATTAGTAATTATACTTGCTAAATATACAATTAATAACTCTAAAATAATAAAAAGTATAATAGACTCCTGTAAATTAGATACTAATCTATTCCTAACTACAGTATTATCAATTATAATTATAAATCTTCTAGGTCTATAATAATATGAATAATTACTAAAATACAAATTATTTATCCCTATCTTTCTTTTTTTATTATTATCTATTATTTCTAAAGCCAACTTTTCAATATTATTAGTATTATTACTATAATTATCATGACTAACAATATCATTTATCTCATTAAGACTATTTAGTAAAACAGTATAAACTGTATAATCCATGAAAACTCTCTCATTTAAAGTATCCTTAACTATATTATCACTTATATTACCTTCATTAATACTAGGTTCTAGATTAATAAGCTTCTTAACATCTTTATTAAGTCTTACTAAATTTCCTTTAATTAATAGTTTTTCCTTATTATAATCCTGATAATTAAAAATAAAGAAAATAAACACTAAAAAAGATGTAAGTATTGCCAAAATAGTAAGAAAAACTTTATGTTTAATCTTTTTCATCATTTACCTCTAACCTATACCCTAATCCTCTAACGGCTTTAATAGTAACGTACGAGCCAATTATTTTAAGTTTCTTTCGTATAAAAGATAAATATACTTCTAAATTATTAGATTCAACTTCACTATCTATTCCCCAGATCTTATCATAAATTTGACTCTTAGAAATAATCTGATTGGGATTATACATAAAATATTCTAAAATTAAAAATTCCTTACATATAATATCAATAGACTCATTAGTAGTAATACAATTTAAACTAGACGTCCTAATATTAAGTTTTAAATCTCCAACTTCTAAATAATCACTATTAACATTAACTTGATTATTTCTAAGCCAAACATTAACTCTAGCAATTAACTCTTCCATATAAAAAGGCTTAGTTAAATAATCATTAGCACCATACCCGAATCCATTTAATTTATCTTCTAATAAGTCCTTAGCGGTTAAAATTATTACTTTAACATCAATGGATCTTTTTCTTATTTCTTGCAAAATTTCAAAACCACTCTTATGTGGTAACATAATATCTAGAATTACTAAATCATATTGTCCATTTAAAATATTATACAAACCTTCTTCACCATCACAAGATATATCAACACTATACCTCTCTTCAGTAAGCCTAGCTTTTATAGCATCTGCTAAATTAAACTCATTCTCAACAATTAAAATTCTCATGCTTATCACTACCTTTTTTATAAACACTTTAAAATAATGGTTAATACAATTAAAACTATATTATACTAAAAAAATATTCTTTTATTTTATAAATCTAATTATTATCAAAGAAAAATTAGTAATATTTTTTTAATTGAAAACAATAATACTTAGTATTAGGGATTTTTCAAAAATAAATCTTACAAT
>CALVPO010000104.1 GCA_944351345.1 uncultured Bacilli bacterium
TTTCTACAATTACGGCTTTGTTGTTTTCTGTTCTAGCTTCTGCTAATCCTTCAGCTGCTATACGTGTTGATTTTTTTGCAGCTTTAGAGATACCTTTTTCTCTTAGCCAGTCGATAGCACTTGTAATATTACCATCTGTTGCTTCTAAGGCTTTTTTACAATCTAGCATACCTGCACCTGTAGTTTCTCTTAATTCTTTAACCATACTTGCACTAATAGCCATTATGTCACCTCTTTCTATTTTATTATTTTATTTTAAAGCTTCAATTAATTCTTCTTTTTTCATTTTTGAATAACCTTTAATTTCTTTTTTCTTTGCTAATTCTCTTAATTCAGCAACTGTTAAAATACTTAAATCTAATTTAGGTTCTGTTATTTCTTCTTTTTTTGGCTCTTCAATTTTTTCTTCTTTTTTTTCTGTTCTCTCATTTTTTTCTACTTTTTCAGTACTTTTTACTTGCTTTTTTTGATCTTTTTTATTAAATTTTTTATTTTCTCTTTTATCAAATGTTCTTACTTTTTTACCTTCATCTTCTGATGTATAATCAACTAAAGTTCCTCCATTAACTTCTATTATTGCATTAGTTAATGAACCTAATACGACTTTAATTGCACGAACTGCATCGTCATTTCCAGGTATTACATAATCAACAAGATCTGGATCACAGTTTGTATCAATAATACCAAAAGTAGGTATTCCTAACTTTCTTGCTTCTCTAATTGCATTTTCTTCTTTAATTGAATCAACAATTATAACAGCTTGTGGTAATCTAATCATTTCTCTTATACCGCATAGGTTTCTATTTAATTTGTCATATTCTTTCTTAAGTCCTATTACTTCTTTTTTTGGTAATTTATCAAAGACACCATTTTCTTCCATTTTTGCTATTCCTTCTAGTATCTTTCCTCGTTTTCTAAATGTACCAAAGTTAGTTAGAGTTCCTCCAAGCCATCTTTCAGTCATGTAGTACATGCCACTTCTAGTAGCTTCTTCACGACATACCTCAGATGCTTGTTTTTTAGTTCCAACAAATAAAACTTTACCACCATCTGCTACAATCTTTTTTAAAGCTTCATAAGCTTCTTCTAATTTTTCTACAGTTTTTTGTAAATCAATAATATATATATCATCACGAGAGTTGTAGATATACTCTTTCATTTTTGGGTTCCATCTTTTGGTCTGATGTCCAAAATGAACCCCTGCTTCTAATAAGTAACTCATAGACACTACTGCCATATATTTATTCCTCCTTTTGTTTTGCTTCCAAATATTTCTACTCTATTTTTCACTTATACTTAAATATATATAAGCACTAGAAAAATAGATCAATATTTGTGAATATTTTGAAAAGCCATATTTATGGTATCATAAAATAGTATTAGATACAAGGTTTTTTAGTACTTTTTTTGTTGTTTTTTAGTATTTGATATATATATATTTAATAATAATAAAGAATAATATCCAAGTATATTTATATATAATTATTTTTTTAGAGTTCCTATATCTTATTTATAATAATATTTATTATCCTACATTTTAAGAAAAAATTATTATCATATATTAAATATTAAATTGCTTTTTAAGATTATTAAAAAAATCTTCTATTTTGGGCCTACCCGAATCGTGCGATTATACCGCACAACTCGGGTATGTTTCTGCTGGACCTGGCAGCCCAGCTGGAAACCTTATCTACGTTACCCTAATTGATATTATTAGGGTTCCCTGATAATATCAATTATCATAGATTTTGTATTATCAGAGAAAAACTAAAGAAATCCTTATACACAAAGGATTTCTTTTTGAATTTTCACTGATAACGGTTATAATATTTTCTACTGGCAATGCGCCAGTAAAGAAAGGAGCAGGTATTAATGAATACACTTGATTTTAAAACTTATATTAAATTTATTAGAAAGGAGGCACTTGAAATTGGTTTTTCTATTACAACTATGGATGGTTATCTAAAAATATGGAAAAAGTTTATCATTTGGAAAAATGAATCTAATTTTATTTATAACGAAGACGAATATTCAAGATTTTTATTAGAATATTATAAATTTGATATTACTAAATATACAAATAAATCTGTTTCTCATCATCAACAGTTAATGCGTTCTAAAAGAATTCTTGATGGTTTTGAAACTTATAAAAAATTTATGATTAAAAGAAGTTTACCTAATGCTTTATATTCTAATTATCCAAGTAATTGGAACTTAATTTTGGATAATTATTTAAATTATGTAAAAGATGTACGTCAAAATAGTAGTGGAAGTATAAATTCTAAAAAAGATTATCTTATTCGTTTATTATCCTATTTTTATCAAAATGGTTTAAAAAATATTGAAAATATTTCTAAAAATAAAATTACTGAATTTATAAATTACGTTATAGGTAAAGGTGATGTTTCTAAAAGAAGAAATTTTTATGTTTTAAGGGATTTTTTAAATTATCTATTTATTGAAAATATTATTTTAGAAGATTTATCAATTTTTGTACCTAGAATTAGTCGAAGAAGAAAAAGAAAATTACCAACTTATTTAAAACAACATGAAGTTGAAAATTTACTTGAAAGTCTTCCAAGAACAAGAAAAGTTGACATTAGAAATTATGCAATTATTTTATTAGCTGCTAGACTTGGACTTAGAGTAAGTGATATTTTAAATATTAAATTAAAAGATATTGACTGGAAAAACTACAAATTAACCATTATCCAACCCAAAACAAATAATTTAAATGTTTTGCCTTTATCTAAAGAAGTTGGATGGGCTATTATAGATTATATTAATAATTCAAGACCTAAATGTAAAAATGAATACTTATTTGTTAAAATGAAATATCCTTTTGAAAAATTGGCAAAATTTACTGAATTTAATAAATATTTTGATAAATGTGACATCGAAGTAAATGATACAAAAAAAGGAATTCATAATCTAAGACATAGTTTGGCATCTAATATGTTAGATAATGATATTCCTATTCACATTATTTCATCAGTTTTAGGTCATTCTTCCATTAATACCACATCTAACACTTATATAAACATTGATCTTAAAAGTCTTAAAAAGGTATGTTTGGAGGTAGATGAATAATGTATGATTATAATACCATATTTAATGAATTTATTCAATTTAAACATTTTTTAGGATATAAATACAAAACTGATGAAATACAAACTAATGCAATCAAAAATTATTTAATAGAAAATAATATTACCAAAATAACTAAAGAAGTAACCGAAACTTATGCGAGATTAAATCCTAATTTATCTTCAAATACTATAGCCAGAAATATGTGTGTATTTAGAGAGTTTTGTTATTTTTTTAAGTATCAAAAAAATATTGACTGTTATCAAATACCCACTAAAATATATCCTCAAAATCATAATAATTTTATTCCATATATTTTTTCGTATAAAGAAATAAAATTAATTTATTCTAACTTAAATAAACCATTAAATAATTATCATTATAGTTATTATAGTCAAATATGTTACCCTTTAATTATAAAAATACTTTATCAAACAGGAATACGCATTGGCGAACTTTTGAATATAAAATTAGAAAATTATTACCATGAATTATCTGCTTTTAAAATTATTAATAGTAAAAATAATGAAGAAAGATATGTAACTGTTTCTGATAATTTAAATGAAGAAATTAATAATTTTATAAAAAAGTTTTTCTATAATAAATCAAATGAATATATTTTTAAATTATCTCATTCAACTATTTTAAATTACTTTAAAAAAGTATTAAAATTATCAAATATTAAAATAACTGATAAAAAGCCACGAATACATGATTTAAGGCACACTTTTGTTGTTCACAATATCGATAAAACTATTAAACAAAAAAAAGATATAAACCAAATATTACCTTTATTAAAAGCTCAACTTGGACATAAATCTATAAATTCAATTGCTTATTATTTTCATATTAATAAAGATATATTAGGAACAATTAATACAATTTCAGAAAAAGAACTTGGTTATTTAATACCTAGTATAGGTGATGTTAATGAATAAAAATTTTTCATATTATTTATCAAAATTTTTAAAAGATTATTTAATAGTTGAAAGAAATATGTCTAAACATACTATTCGTTCTTATAAAAAAGTATTCCAAATATTAATAGATTTTTTAGTAAATATTAAAGGCTTTCAACTGAAAGATATTACATTTGAAAAAGTAACGAGAGATATAATATTAGAGTTTTTAAATTATTTAGAAGATAATAAAAAAAATAATATTAGAACAAGGAATCACAGATTAGCCAGTATAAAATCTTTTTATCAATATTGTGCAATTGATGAAATTGAAAATATTGATAATATAAGAAAAATATTATCAATTAAAGCTAAAAAAGAAGTAAAAAAAGTAATGACTTATTTAACAGAAGAAGAACTTAATAAAATATTTAATAATATAGATACAACTACAATTAAAGGAAGACGTAATTTAACTCTATTAGTATTACTATATGATACGGCTGCTAGAGCTAGCGAGATAATTAATTTAAAGTTAGAAGATATACATTTAGAAGAAAAATATATAATTTTAACTGGTAAAGGTAATAAGCAACGTATTGTATCAATGATGGAGCAAACACAACAATTATTAATTAAATATATTAAAGAAAATAATATTACAACAGGATATTTATTTAATAAAAAAGGCAGAAAAATGAATAGACCTGTTCGGCAAGCTCAATTATAAATTTTGATTATATAAACAACAAATTATTCTTAACCTTTTTTCATATC
>CALVPO010000105.1 GCA_944351345.1 uncultured Bacilli bacterium
AGGTTTTAATGAAAGCTATAGAATATTTAAATAAATAAGTCAGATCTATATGAGATTTGGCTTTTTTATTGTATAATTAAATTATATTATTTTTAGAAAGAGGTGTATAATATGGCTTCTAAGAAAATAACTTTAAGTTTATTAATTGTGTATTTACTAGTATTAACTTGGATTATTGTTTTTAAATTACAATTTTCTTTTAGTGGGTTACCTGCTATTAGGAATATAAATTTAATTCCTTTTGGAGAATCAGTTATTGTAAATGGAAAAATTAGTTTTACAGAAATTATTCAAAATGTATTAGCTTTTATTCCTTTTGGTATTTTAATAAGTGTTTTACGAGATAAAGAAACATTTATTAAAAAAATCATACCTATTGTTTTAACAAGTCTTTTATTTGAAGTTTTACAATTTATTTTTGGAATAGGGGCTAGTGATATTACAGATGTTATTAATAATTCATTGGGAGGAATAATTGGTATTGCAATTGCTTTTGGTATTTCAAAAATATTTAAGAATAGTTGGAAGAAGATTATAAATATAGTATCTATTATTTTTGCAGTTATTTTGGTTTTATTTATATTGATTTTAGTTTTAGCTAATTTGTAATTTTAAATTTTGTTAATAATTTTATAATTATAATTGATATATTAATACAAGAAGGATATAAAAATTTATCCGGTATAAATATAAATGTATCACGAGAAGAAATGAAAAAAAGGTTAATTTCCTCTAATGTAGAATTAGAAAAAGTAAAAAAATTAATAAAATAATATAGGAGGGTGTATGAGCTTATTTTTATGTGGTGGTGGTTCTGGCAAAAAAATTTTGCAAGCGTTATCTGAGTTCTCTAAGAAAGTGGATAAGTCAAAACCAATATTATATATACCTCTTGCTATGGATGAGTCTAAATATAGTAGTTGTTATAATTGGTTTGTAGAAGAAATAAAAATTATGAATTTAACAAAATTTGAAATGGTTGAATCTTCATTGGAATTATCAAAAAAGAATTTTTCAAATTATGGAGCAATTTTTATAGGTGGCGGTAATACATATAAATTATTAAATGAGATAAAACAGAATTCAAATTATGAAAAAATTTGCAAATTTCTTAATGATGGGGGAATTATATTTGGTGGTAGTGCAGGAGCAATAATATTTGGTAATGATATAAATTGTTGCTTATTAGATGATAAAAATGATATAAATTTACAAGATACAAAAGGATTTAATATGTTAAATAATTATTCTATTTTATGTCATTTAGAAAGTGAAAATTTAAAAAGGAATTGTAAATATCTAGAAGAATATTCAAAAAAATATAAATTATTATATTTGCCTGAGGAAGATGTCATATTAATAGAAAATAAAAAGATCTGTATAATAGGAAGCAAAAAATATATTATATTTAAAGATGGTAGATATGAATATCGTAATTCTATTAATTTGGAAAATGATATAATTAATAGTTAAATTAGAAATAATGAAATTAGTATTAATAATTATAGTATTTGCTTTAGGTGGATTTTAATAGATATAAATAAAAAAATAATTAGTGTTAGTTATTAACTTCACTAATTATTTTTCCTTGATAAGTATCTCTTTTTTTCATTTCTTTGTCGATATCGTTTAGAAGATTACATTTTTTTAAGAGCCAGCTAGGGGCTATTAAGTTTTTAGGATCGGGATCTGATGTTATTCTATGAATTACTATTTTAGGATCTAGTAATTCCAATTGTTTAATTACTATATCTATGTATTCTTCTTTTGTTAATATATGAAATGGTTTATTTTGATATAAGTTTGCAAGAGCAGTATCTTTAACTATGTTTAACATGTGTATTTTTATACCATCTATTTTTAATTTATTTAAGTATTTTACTGTTTCTAACATCATTTCTTTTGTTTCATAAGGTAGGCCATTAATTATATGAACTACCACCTCTATATTTCGTTCTTTTAATTTATAGTATGTTTCTTCAAATTGTTTTAGAGTGTGGCACCTATTTATTAATTTAGAAGTAGTATCGTGAATAGTTTGAAGTCCTAGTTCTATAGTAAGATTAGTTCTTTTATTTAAATCGCTTAAGTATTCTAGACATTCATCGCTTATAGAATCAGCTCTTGTAGCTATAGCAATTCCTATTACATTGTCAAGATTAAGAACGCTTTCATATTTTTCCTTTAATATATTTAATGGAGCATAAGTATTAGTATGAGCTTGAAAATAAGCAATATATTTGCTATTAGGCCATTTTTTATCGATTACTTTTTTTATGTCATAGAATTGTTCTGTTAGAGGTTTATTTTTATCACCGCCAAATTCTCCACTTCCTGATTTAGAACAATATATACAACCTCCATAGCCCACAGTTCCATCAATATTTGGACAACTAAAGCCAGCATTTAGGCTTATTTTTACTACTTTAGAGTTATATTTTGTTTTGAAATGATAGTTTAAGGTATGGTATCTTTTGTTATCTAGAGTATATTTAAACATAAAAATCACCGTAATTTATTCTAACATATATGTTTAAAAATTACAAATTTGACAAATTATTATATATGTGCTATTATATACGGCACTTGCCAGCAAACCAGATATGGTTATATGGAAAGGGAGAATTATGTTTAAAGTTAAAATGAGAGTATTATTATCTATAGCTTGTGTAGTATTTTCAGGGGTGTTAGCAATATTATATTTATATGTAGCTGATAATAAAGAAGTAAATAATAAGGTTATGGCAGCTACATTGGCTAAGAATTCAAAAATGCCTGATGAGGTGTTAGTTGAAGAAGTTAATGTTGTTAATAATACTAACAAGAATGAAGAGATAAACGATGATGTTAATGATACAACAGAAGAAGATAGTAGTACTAATGATACAGATACTGTTAGCAGTAATGAGTCAGAAGAAGTTGAGGTAGCTCAGCCAGAGATAGTTTATGAAGGGATGACCTTGGAGGAGCTAGCAAGTAAATTGGATCGTTCACTTAAGAATGATTTATCTGGTAAAGGTTATTTATATGCTTCATATTCTTTAGAAAAAGGTGTTGATCCTTATTTGGCTGTAGCTATTTCTCTTGAAGAGACTGGTTGTAATGCTAATTGTAGTAATTTAGTTAAGACTTGTAATAATGTAGGTGGGATGAAAGGATATGGTTGTGGTAGTTATGGATACTTTAATACGTTAGATGATGGTATTAGAGCATTTATAGATAATATAGCTAAAAATTATGTAGCATATGGTCTTACTACGGCTGATTTAATGAATCCTAAATATGCCGAGAATCCCCTGTGGTCTACTAATGTAAATAACTATATAAATATAATAAAAAATACTTAACTAGATTAATTATAGAAAATACGTTTTAATAGGCGTATTTTTTTAAGTATATAAAAGTTTAAATAATTAATTTACATCTTGATGTATAAATGTTATACTATAAAAGTAGTAAGGTAGGGATAAGATGAAAAAATTTATAAGGGGATTATTATTAATATTAGTGTTTATTAGTTGTAATTTTAATTATGAGTATGTAAATGCAGAAGGTAATAATGATAAGAAGCAAGTAATAGATACTGATGAGAGAATTTTTGATATAACCAGTGATAATGTTATATTATATAATTTAGATGATAAGAGTATTATATATGAAGAAAATAGCGATGAGAAAGTACAGATAGCTAGTTTAACTAAGATTATGACAACTTTAGTTGCAATTGAGAATATTGATAATTTAGAAGAAAAGGTTACTATTACTAGTGATGTTTTTAGAGGAATATCTGAGTATTCTCAGGCGGGGCTTAGTGTTGGTGATGAAGTTACTTATAAAGATTTACTTTATGGAGTAATGTTGCCTAGTGGTGCTGATAGTGTTAATGCTATTGTTATGAATGGATTTGATAGTAATGACGCTTTTGTAAAACTTATGAATGATAAGGCAGAAGAGATAGGTCTTGATGATACTAAGTTTGATAATGCTATAGGAATGGATTCTGATGATAATTATTCTACTGCTAGTGATGTAGCAAAGCTACTTATGTGTGCTTTAGATAATGAGATTTTTAATACTATATTTAAAACTAAGACTTATACTATTCCTAGTATAAATTTAGAGTTAAATAGTACTTTGGTATCTTATGGTGGTAGTTTGGATACTAGTAATATATTAGGGGCTAAAAGTGGATTTACTGATGGAGCAGGATTATGTTTAGCTTCTATTGCCAATTATAATGATATTAATTATTTAGAGGTAGTATTGGGAGCTGATACAGCAAGTAGGGCTAACGCAGTTCGTGATAGTTTAGAGATATATAGTTATTATGCTAAGAATTATGATTATGTAGATGTAATAAAAAAGGGACAAGTATTAGAAAAAATAGATGTTAAATGGGGAAAAGTTGATGATTATTCTATTAAGGGGAATGATGATGTTTCTGTTTATTTGAGAAATACTGTTATGTCTGATGATTTAGAATATAATTATAAGGGAGTTGAAGAGTTAACTTATAAAAATAAAAAAGGAGATAAATTAGGAGTTGTTACTGTTAGTTATGATGGTAGGGAACTTACTAGTTATGATGTATATTTGAATGATGATATTGAGTATTATCATCCTGTTATATATACTATTATGGGACTTGCAATTGTTTTGATGATTATATCTATTATTTTAATTAAAAAAAATAAACGTAA
>CALVPO010000106.1 GCA_944351345.1 uncultured Bacilli bacterium
CTCTTCCATTAAAAGAAAAAGTACTACTTAATAAAGCTAAATATCCATCTCAAATAAGTTTTTCTATAAATGATGAAAAAAAGATTTTTAGACTAACATCAAAAGGTCGAGTACGTACTCTAAATAATTCGAGTAAATTTAGTTTAATTAACAAAAATGGAAATAGAGTAAAGTTTAATGATGTTAATATAAATGATTTATTAATAACGTTAGAATCTAATGATTTTAATATTTCTAAAGAAGATATTGATTCTTTACAAAGTATCATTGCTAAATATAGAAAAAAATGGTATTCAAAATACTTGTTATTAGAGTTAGTAATGTATAAAATAATTGATAGAGATGGCCAAGGATATGGTCCTTATAGAGCTTTTCTTTTTGCTAAAGAATTTAACAAAAATATAGATATCCCTATGCAATATGGTATAAACACTAATTTTCCTTATACCAGAGAATTTATAAATGAGTATCTTAAGTCTGGAGGTTCTAAAGATTTAATGTGTTGTATAGATTATTTTTCAACACCATCTAATCAATTAAAGGAAGCTACTATTGAAGATATTTTAATTAATATTATTAAAAATTATACACTAGAAGAAAACAAATTACATCAAAGACTCGTAAATGCTTTAAGCCAACAAATTACTAATCTTGATTCTAAAGTTGATGTAGAATCAAAAAGAGTAGAAAGGAAATTGAGGCGGGTAAGAAAATGAAGAAATTATCTAAAAATAAAGAATATATTATATTAGAAATAATACCAACTAGGTTAAGTCCTGATAAAGGTTTAATAGCTCAATTATCAGCCCTAAAAATAAAAGATTTATGCTTATTAGATAGATTTGATTATAGATTAGATGAAAAATTAATATATAACCCTGATATCTTAAATATGATAAAATATGATAAAGATAGTTTTACTTACGTAAAAGATAAAGAAACTATTTTAAATAAATTTAGAGAGTGGGCTAAAGATATAGAGTTATTAATAATAGATAATGAATACACTAAAAATTATCTAAAACCCTTAAAAAATAAAAAAACATCTATATTTAAATACTTAGACTTAAAATTTAGTGATGGTATTATAGATATAATAATGAAAAAATATAATTTAGAACCATCTAATCATATAGTAGACTTATTATATGAAGCCCTAATTTATGAATCTAATAATAAAAATTAATGTAAAAATTATGTAATAATACCAAAAAGTAACTTCCAAAAGTTGCTTTTTATCTATTCATTGATATATAATTAAATTATTAAGGATGTGATATTATCATGATAACAAATGTATCTAATGAACTAAAAAATAAAGTAATAAATCATGAAATTCTAACATCAGAAGAGACAGAGAATTTCATAAAATATATGATAACTAAAGCTAAGATTATAGTAGATCATATGTATACTAGAAAAAATCATAATTATATGTATCTATTTTTTGAAATATGTTTTTCTTATAACTTAGCAGTTGAACCATATAATGAAACTAAAAATTTATATTCTATCTTAAATATATGTAATAAAAAATATCTAATAGATATGAATTTTAATAATAATAAAATTCCTAAATTAAAACATAATAAATATATAGAATATACAGATGATATTTATCACAAATATCTTAATATAATTGAAGGTGATAACAATGAATAAAACAGTCTTAATAACAGGAGCCAGTAAAGGAATAGGAAGAGAAACTGCTATATACTTTGCTAAACATAACTATAACGTTGTTATCAATTATCTAACTAATGAAAAAGAAGCTTTAAAACTAAAAGCAATTATAGAAAAAAATTATAATGTATCTAGCATGATTATAAAAGCAGATGTTTCTAATGAAATAGAAGTAAAGAATATGTTAGATAAAGTAATAAAAGAATTTAAAACAATAGATGTATTAGTAAATAATGCTGGAATTGCTATTGATACAACTTTTGAAGATAAAACAGTAGCCAATTTTAATAAAACTCTAAATATAAATTTAATAGGAACATTTTTAGTGAGTAAATATGCATCTTACTATATGAAAAAGCAAGAAAAAGCAGCGATTGTAAACGTAAGTAGTACTAATAGTATAGATTCATATTATCCATATAGTATGGATTATGATGCCTCAAAGGCAGGAGTTAATTTATTAACAAAAAATCTTGCTGTAGAATTAGCTCCTAGTATTAGAGTAAATGCTGTAGCACCTGGTTGGGTAAATACAGATATGAATAAGAGTTTAGATAAAAATTATATCAAAGAAGAAGAAGAAAAAATAGCTTTAGGCCGCTTTGCAGAGCCATCAGAAATTGCTAAAGTAATCTATTTTTTAGCAAGTGATGATGCTAGTTACATTAATGGTTCTATTATAGTAGTAGATGGCGGTAGAGTGTAGAATAGAGGTAATATTATGTGTGGAATAAATGGAATAATAAGCAAAAAAAATAATAAAGAACAGTTAATAAAAGAAATGAATAATAAAATACTTCATCGTGGTCCAAATGCTGAAGGATTATATACAGATGAATATGTCGCTTTAGGCCAAAGAAGACTATCAATAATAGATTTAGCAGGTGGTAATCAACCAATTTATAATGAAGATAAAAGTATTCTAGTAGTATATAACGGAGAAATATATAATTATCAAGAATTAAAAAAAGAACTATCTAATCATGAATTTAAAACTAATTCTGATACTGAAGTATTAGTTCATGCTTATGAAGAATGGGGACATGACTTTGTAAAAAAATTAAGAGGCATGTTTGCATTTTGTATTTATGATAAAAATAAAAAAGAACTTTTTATAGCAAGGGATCATTTTGGAATAAAACCATTATATTATTATAAAAATAAAGAAGTATTTTTATTCGCATCAGAAGTAAAAAGTTTTTTAGTTCATCCTGATTTTAAAAAAGAACTAAATAAGGAAATGCTAGGAGCCTATCTAACATTTAGTTTTACTCCTGGAGAAAGAACTTTCTTTAAAGATGTCTATAAACTACCAGCAGGTAACTATATGACAATTGATATTAACACTACGGAATATAAACTTCATGAATACTTTAAATTAGAATTTTCTAATACAGACAAAAGCTTTGAAAACGTAGTAGATGATATATCTATGGCTATGAAAGACTCAGTAAAACATCATTTAATTAGTGATGTAGAAGTAGGCTCTTTCTTATCAAGTGGTGTTGATTCATCTTATTTAGTAAGTTTAGCTAAACCTGATAAAACATATACAGTAGGATATACTAATAAAAAATATAGTGAAATAGATAATGCTAAAGACTTATGTGATAGATTAGGAATAAATAATACCTCAAGTATAATTACCAAAGAAGAATATTTAAAAGCTATACCAGATGTTTTCTATCACATGGACGAACCAACTACAGATGCTTGTTCTATCGCTGTATATTTCTTATCTAAATTAGCTAGTAAAGACGTAAAAGTAGTCCTATCAGGAGAAGGAGCAGATGAATTTTTTGGAGGATATAACAGCTATGACGATCATCCTTATACCAAATTACCATTATTTATAAGAAAAACAGTAGCATCTATTTGTAAAGTATTACCTAAAAATAAATACACTAGATATCTAATTAGAAGAGGAAAATCTTTAGAAGAATCATACGTTAGTATTAATAGAAACTTCTATGACGATGAATTACCAGATGTTCTAAATTTTACTGATTATCTACCTAACGAAAAAATAGTAAAACCAGTATACGACAAATATAAAGATGAAAACGAATTAAATAAAAAACTAGCTATTGATATAAAATATTGGCTTACAGATAATGTTTTGAATATAGTAGATAAAATGACTATGGCTTTTTCTATAGAGTCTCGTGTACCATTTACAGATATTGAAGTATTTGATATATCTAGGAAGCTAAATAAAGAATATAAGGTAAGGAATGGTTATACTAAAGCAGCCCTAAGGGAAGCAGCAAAAAAAGATATACCTAACGAAAGTTATAAAAAGAAAAAATTAGGTTTTCCTGTTCCTATTCGTGAATGGATTAAAGAAGAAGATTTTTATAATGAAATAAAAAATACCTTCCAAACAAAAATAGCTAAATCTTTATTTAAAACAGATAATATCCTAAAAATGTTAGATGATCACAAAAATGGTATAAAAGATAATTATAGAAAAATATGGGCTATATATAGTTTCTTAAAATGGTATCAAGTATTTTTTGAAGAATCACCTAAACAAGAAAAATCATATATTGACTCTAAAAAATTAAAAGGTCAAAAAATAAATATTAAGTTTTTAAATTTAGCTTAAAAGAAATAGAATTAATCTTTCATAGATTGCTCTATTTCTTTTATTTCTTTAATAGTAGTATCACACATAACTATAACATACTCTCTATAATCTTCTGTTTTATTTTCAATATTTAATTAATAAAAAATAATATTCTTTTTACTTCCAATTTTACAGTAGTTGCTGTATAATTAAATTAATAATAAGTAGGAGATGAAGATTAATGAAGAAAATGTTTGGTTACGTGAAAGTTAATTTTGGGGGGGCAAATACTATAAATACATAGTATTAGGTCTATTTATATATGCTGTATTAATTACAGGTGGTACTTATGCT
>CALVPO010000107.1 GCA_944351345.1 uncultured Bacilli bacterium
AATGTTATTTCTTCCTTTTTCATTATCTTTACATCCTTTCTTTAACATGTTTAATGCCATTAATACATGTATTAATATATATAATAAATGAAAATACTAGAAAAATCAATGGAGTTATATAGAATTTTGATGATATATGTAGTTATATCAATTATTAGATGTTGCTTAAGGCATTTCATCTAAAGCAGCATCTAATAACTCTAAGAATTCATCTATATTTTTTAGTTGACTAGAATAGATAATTTTTATTAGATAATAAAGATCTTCTCTTTTTTCATTTAGTAGAGTATTTACAATAATTATGTCTTTTAGAAATTCATAATGATTTAGTTTTATTAATTCTTTATAGAATTTATTTATAATTTTATTATTTAGATTGAAATCATTATAGAATATTGATGTATAATCAGTAGCTTTAATATGAGAAAAGTTAAATATTTTTCTTTCTTGCTTTACTTTGATTAATTGTTCTATTATATCACTATAATTTCTGTATATTAATATCTGGTCTTTTTTAGTATATTTAGAATCCATAGTTACATAATAATTAAATAATTTATTAGTTTTTAGATGTTCTATTATGTTTTCTTTTGGTACTTTTAATTTAGTGAATAATATATCTATTAATTTTTTGGTTGGTAAGAGAGCATAAACTTTAAAGAGTCCTATTGCTAGTTCATTAATTTTATCTTTTTCTTTGATAGTATTCCAATTTACTTTATCTAAAGCTTGTTTTACTATATTTAGTAAGTTTTCTGGAATATATATTTGTTCATCATCATATACTATTATTAATTTTTCATCTAGTGAATTTATTTCCCAATCATATTTAAAATTATATGGGAGATTGTTATTATTTTCTATTAATAAATTTAGATATTTTAGTTCTCTAGTTGTACAAATATCTATTATATTATTATAATTTTTATATTCTTGTAGTATTTCGTCTTTCATTTGCTCTTTGGTTGTTCTTGTATAGCTTTTATGATTTGGGATTATTCTTATGTAATAATCAAATAATAATTCTTTGTTAAATTCTTCTAAGCTTTCTTTTAATGTCATAGTAAATCTCCTTTTTTAAAATTAATTATATGATAACATAAAAATTATATTAGTCAAGTTTTTTACCATTATTTACCATATACGAAAAAGAAGACTACTTTGGGGAATTAGATTTTATTTTTGTAGGATTTACATGAATTATAGCTAAGTATATTTCTTCTATTTCTTTTTTTATTTCTTTTTCTACTTTGTCGGCTATTTTATGACTTTCGAAGGTTGTTAGATTGCCATCTACATATATTATTAAGGAGATTTGGTAGCGATATCCTATAGGAGTTGAGTTAAAGTTTGTGACTTTTTTTATTTCAGGGTGTTTAGAAATTATAGTATATACTTTATTTTTTGTTTCTTCGTCTATTGATTTATCCATTAATACGTCATAGCTTTCTTTGAAAATTTTAATTCCGGTTAAGATAATCCAAATTGATATTAGGGCACCTACTACTCCATCTATAAAATATATGTTATATATGCTTAGTATGGCTGCTATTAAATTGAAGAGTGTTATGATACAGTCGTTTCGGTGATCTTTAGAATTGGCTTTTATTAATACGTTATTATATTTTTTAGAGAGTTTGTTTGTATAGATATAGAGTGAGAATTTTATTATTATTGTGATTAGACAAACGATTATTAGCCAAATTGAGAATGTATAGTTATTTCTTATTATTAAAGATAATAGGGAATCATATAAGGTTTTTATGGCCATTAGTATCATAGCTATACTTATTAATAGAGAATATATGTATTCAGCTTTGCCATGGCCTAGATTGTGGTCATCGTCGCTAGGTATACTGGCTATTTTGTTGCCTATAAATGTCATTATTGAGGCAAAGATATCACTAGCAGAGTTTAAGGCATCGGCTATCATAGCTTGGCTATTGGAGATTATTCCGATTGCTCCTTTTATTATTAATAAAAATACGTTACCTATTATTCCTAAGATACTGGCTTTTTTTACACTTTTATATCTATTATTTATATTATTCATAATTACCTCTCTTTATATATTGAAATTATATCATGATTATATTATTTTTTTCAATATTATAATTATTTATTTTAATAATATATATTTGTTTCTTTTGGGGATTCGATATATATTATTATATTATATTTGTAAGTGCCAAGTATATATTATATATTTTTTGATATTTATAAAATAAAAATCTAGATTAGACTAGATTTTTAATTAATAGTTACTTTTTCTTGTTTAATTTTCACTTTCTCCTAAAGTTATATCAGTTGTATGCTCTTTGCCATCTCTTATATAAGTTATTTTTACTGTATCGTTTGGAGATAATTTATATAATTCATATCTGAATTCTGCTAGACTTGTTGTGTCGTTATCACCTATTTTTATTATGATGTCACCTTTTTCTAATCCAGCTTTATCTGCAGGAGAATTATTTTCAACAGAATATACTGCTACTCCTGATTCTACGTTTTCTGGTAAATTAATACCTGCTTGCCATAAATAATAACTGTTACTTATATCTAGCATGCTAATACCAATATATGGTCTAGTTATTTTTCCATCTTTTTCTAATGTTGAAGCATAATCTAACGCATCTTCTATTGGAATAGCAAATCCCATTCCTTCTACTGAGGCATCTACTAGTTTCATATTAGTAATACCTATTACTTCTCCATTAGTGTTACATATTGGTCCACCACTGTTTCCTGGATTTATAGCGGCATCTGTTTGAAGAACGTTCATGTAATAGTCTGATGTTGTACTATTAGTTAGGGCTACAGCTACTAATCTATCTTTTCCTGATAATATTCCTTTAGTTACTGTACCAGCATAGTCTGCTCCTTCTGGAGATCCTACTGTAAATACGGTATCTCCTACTTCAGTTTTACTACTATCTCCCATAATTGCTGCTTTTATTTCATCAGAATCTTTAACACTTAAAACTGCTATGTCAGAATAAGTATCACTTCCTTCGAGTTCGGCGTCTATTTCATCGCCATTTGTAAATAGAAGTTTTACGGAATCACAGTCTGATACGACGTGATGATTAGTCATAATGTAAGCTTTTCCATTATCTTTTTTATAGACAAAACCTGTTCCGGTTGATATTAATTCGTCTTTTGAATATCCTTCTACTACTACAACAGCATCATATACTTTATCTACTGATTCAGAAATAGTATTAGTTTCATCTAATTTAACACTACTAGTTGTTACACCATTTGTAGTAGTTGTTACAGTATTAAATTTTAATACTATTGCTGCCCCTATAAGTCCACTTAGTACTGCTACTATGATAGTGATTACAAATACTAGACTTAAGCTTATATTATTATTTTTGTGTCTATTATCTTTCTGGTTAGAATAAGTATAATAATTTGCTTCACTAGTTGGAATTTCTTCTTTTTCTTTTTTGGTACTGTTATGTAGTAACCTGCTTTTTATTTTCTTAGTTGTATTTTTTCTTTGTTCTTCTTTTATTTCTTTTAATCTTTTTTCTAGATTCTTTTTTTCTTCTTCTAAATTATTCTTTTCCATATATATACTTCTCCTTCTTTTTCGTTTCTATTTACATTTTATGATTAAATTTTCAAAAAATTATAAAATAATTATGGGTTATTTTGGGATTTTAGGGAATTATTTTATGACTTTTTAAAATATTGATATAGATAATTAGATAAATAATTGATATACTCCAACCGGCTAATACGTCACTACAGTAGTGTACTCCTAAATATATTCTACTTATTCCTATTATAATAATTATTAATATACAAGCAGTTATAAAGAATATTTTTAAATTTTTATTTTTTATTAGTTTATATGATAAATAGATTAAAAAGCCATAGAGAGCCATACTAGTCATTGCGTGTCCACTAGGAAAACTATATTCTCCTATTTCTATTAATCTATAACCAATAGGTCTTGGTCTTTGAATTATTAGTTTTAATATTTGATTTATTATAGTTATTAGTAGTAGATTGGCAGGGATGGTTAAGGCTATTTTTTTGTCTTTTATAAGTATTAATAATATGATAATATATATAACTGTTACTGGCGTATTGCTTAGAGTTGCTACTAGTAGCATAACTTTATTTAGATTAGGACTTCGTAGTTTTTCGACAAATAAATTATAAGCCATAGTATCTATTATTAGTTCTTCGGTTGTTATTACTCTAAGCGTTATAATAAGTATTATTAATGTTAAGATTATTATAATAGGAATTTTATATTTTTTTATTTTTTCTAGCATTCTATCACAGCTCCTACTTTATTTATTGTATCAAATTTTTTCTAGAAAATCTATATTAGTAGTTAAATTAATATAAGTAGGGATTATTTTAGTGTTAGTATTTACAGCCATGCTAAAAGATAAGTGTTGTTTATCACTTATTTTTTTAAGCTTTGTAATTCCTTAAATG
>CALVPO010000108.1 GCA_944351345.1 uncultured Bacilli bacterium
AATAAAATTTTGATCCAAACAAACAAAAGAATGACATTTTCTCTACTTATGTCATCCTTAAGTTAATAACATTGATAAAATCCCACAATTTTACATTTTTTATACAAATATTCGATAAAAAAATAAATAATAGTAATAAAATATCCAAGTATAATCATAAAATAATTTAGTTTTTAAAATTATTAATATAAATCTTATTTATTACTATTATCTTTATTATCAACAAAAAACAACATATTTATAAAATAATAAAATACACCAATTATAAAGGAAAATAATATTATTAACTTAGCAGTAGCAATAGGATCATAACTAATTATATCATTATTATTTACCCCAAAAATAATTTTTTTTAACTGAAACATCGTAATAATTACAAAAATAATTAAACTATTTAATAAGCAAATTTTTCTACCGATAGTATAATTAATTCTTTTTTTATTTTTTAATCTAAAAACAAATGGGAAAAACATCATTACAGTATTTATAATTATCAGTATTACCGCTGAAATTATAAGTTCTTCTAATATATAATAAAAGTATAATCCACCTATAAATATTTTTATTATTATTAATAATATGAATAGCAATAAAAAAGCTATTAATCGTTTTTTTGATACCTTCAATTTAAAAACACTCCTTTATTTTAATTATTTATCTTGTAATACTAAAGCCTTTTTCGGGCAAAAATTCGAACACTTTCCACAACCTATACATTTTTCATAATCTACTATTGGAGCCTCAAACTCATTTTGAGATAATGCTCCTACTGGGCATATTTCTACCGCAGGACATTTATGATTTTTTGGACAATTTTCTTTTATTACTTTTAATTTCTTTTTCATATAATAATACCTCTCACTACATATTTTTATCCTGTTATTGAAACTAATTTACTTAACAGATGGTCCCTTTGTGTGGTATAATAGTTATGCAATTGCAGGAAGAAATTATTTTTTCCTACGAGACAGATGCCGATTTGTTTTAAGTTTCGTCTTAATTTAGCACGTCCTCGTTTGGAAATATGTTTCTTTCCTTTTTTTTGACCACTTGAGCTTTCTTTAAGACTTAACCCACTCATTTTAAGCACCTGTTTTGCATGTTCATAATTTCTTAAATCTCCTATTTCGGCAATAATTCCAACCATACTCATATATCCTACACCTGTAATTTCAACTGCTTTTTCCACATAGTCAATCTGACTTGCCAATTTTATTAATTCTTTTTCCACTTCTTCTAATTCTTTAAGCAGTTCCTGAAATCTTTCGTATAGTCTTTTGATTTCTTTTTTAGTAAAGTTATCTGGATTTATTCCATTACTTTTTTCGCATAATTGTTTTAGCTTAATTATGCTTTTTTTATTTGCACGACTATTATTTTTAACCATTAGTTCAGTAAATTCTTCATCTGTCATATTTTTTATTTCATTAGGTAGTAACTGATTATCATATATAGCTTTTATAGCCACTGAATCAATTTTATAAACATGTTCTACTTCTGGAAAATATTTATCATTCCACACATGTATTTTATTTCTTATTCGATTGATTTCTTTTGAAATATCATCATAAATATGATAACCAGAATATATATCTTGATATAATTCATCTCTTTCAATTGGTTTTACATATTTACCTTCACTTGTTAATCTAGCAATTAACATTGCATCTTTTGGGTCACTTTTAGTTGGATTTTGATCATGCATTTCTTTGGCTTGTTTTACTGTATATGTTGGCATTAATACAGTTTCCTGTCCACAATCCTTAAAATATTTATCAACATTCAACCAGTAATGTCCTGTTGGTTCAAATGCAATTATTACATCATTTTTATTTTCTTTGTACATAGCTGCAGTTATTTGACAACCAATTGCATCAAGTTTTTTTGTTCTATCAAACCAGACTTTATGATACACCTCCAATCCTCTAAAATCACAGAATCTTGCACAGCACATCTTTTTACCTACGTCTATTCCACATATAAGTGTGTCAGCCGTGATTCTTTCAATTTTTTCATTTACTCTCATAACATCATCCTCCTAGATTTATTATATCAAATTTTATATTAACTTGACTTATCTAGTTTCTATTATAAGAGTCTTTCTAAATTAAAAGGTGTCAACAAATAAAATCTTTGTTCATACCCTTATTTTACTACATATTTTTAATATTTGGTGAACATTTCATAAAAATCCGAACCAGTTTTGACTTTATTAATATTGATTTTTTTCTTTATTTATGCGTTCTTTCCACAACATTGTTTATATTTCTTTCCCGAACCACAAGTTATTTTGGTTAAAAGATTATAAAGATTGGTATTTTGTGGACAAAATGTGAACAATGTCTACATTCCGTTTATTTATCATATAAAATTTAGAACTTAAATTTACTATATAATTTTTAATCCATTTTGCTATATATTTAAGCTATCTTCTCTCAACAAAAAATCTTTAATTCCTATAATTAAAACGCCTTCTTCATTATGCCAAGGAACAATATCATCTTTAACAATAATTATTTTTTTAAAAAAATCTCTAACATTTAAAAGCGGCCTTAACTCTTGTGCTTTTTTTTCTTCATCGTCTATGTTAAGAGCTGATTGAATATAATATCTATTACTTCCTTGATTACAAACAAAGTCTATTTCTAATTGTTTTTTAACTGTCGTTCCATTTTCATTTTTAGAAAATTGTTCTACAACACCTACATCAACATTATAACCACGCATTAATAATTCATTATATATAATATTTTCCATTAAATGATTTTGTTCGACTTGTCTGAAATTTAATCTGGCATTGCGAAGCCCTACATCAACAAAATAATATTTTGATGGTGTAAAAATATATTTCCTTCCTTTTATGTCATATCTTTCAGCTTTTGTTATCATAAAAGAATCTAATAAATACCCTATATAAACTGAAATTGTTTTATGTGATACTTCTTTTATTCCTTGACTAACAAATGTATCAGCTATTTTTTTTGGATTTGTAAGTGAACCAACTGATGAAGATAATATGTCAACTGTTTTGTCTAAAATCTCATCTTTATATATTTTATTTCTTTCTAAAATGTCTTTTAAATATGTATTATCAAATAAATCTTTTAAATATTGACTCTTATCCTCATCCGTATCTAATGCCAAAATATAAGGCATTCCACCGAAAGTAACATATTGATTCCATTTTTGATTGTCAGTTCCTGAACATGCTGAAGAAAATTCTTTAAATGATAAAGGATAGATTCTTATTTCATCTCCTCTACCACGAAACTCTGTCTTAATATCATTAGATAAAAATTTAGAATTTGAACCTGTTACATAAACATCTAAATTTCCTTTCCCTAAAAAACTATTTAGTACTTTTTCAAAATCATCAACTTCTTGAATCTCATCTAGTAAAACATAATACGTTTTATTATCTTTTCTTTTATTCATAACATATTCAAATAACATATTAGGGTCATGATATTTTTTATTTTCTATATAATCCAAATCTAAATTAATAATGTGATCTTCAGGAACTCCAGTTTCAATTAAGTAATTTTTAAAAATTGGGTTTAATAGGTATGACTTACCGCATCTTCGGATACCTGTTATTATTTTTATTCTGCCGTTCTCCTGTCTTTTTATTAATTTATTCAAATAATAATCTCTTTTTATTTCTTTCATATTATCATTTCCTTTTCAAGTGTATTTACACCTTTTTTGGTAATTTAATTATAATATTAAATTTTATTCTAGTCAATATAATTTTTAAATATTTAGTGTATTTACACCTTTTTTAGTAATTCTATATATAGTATATGTAAATACAAAAAATTTATTAATCCTTTGTTAAAATATGTACGGGATCTTTTTCTTTTGTTTCATCTCCCTATTAAAAATAAATCTGTTATAAACTCTTGTATTGATGCTGAAGTTATTTTACTTAATTGATATACTCCTAATTTAGGCTTAATATGGGTGTTGATAATATTTTTGTATGTTCTAATAGTATTGTATTTTAAATTCACTTCTACATATTTATCCACCCAATAATCAAGATAATCACTATACGAGATTTCTGTTGGTACAAAATTTCTTCCTGTTTGTGTATATTCATTGTAAGCAATACATCCAGCATTATAAGCAGAGGCTCTATTTAAAAAGCCTGATTTAGTTTTCCATTTTCTTTTTCCACCTTGAGAAGCTATTTCAAATTGATATTGATAATATTTTCCTCTTTTTTTACTAATACTTTTCTCATCCAAATACTCCTTTACTATTTTTAGTAAACGAAGTAAACAAGAAAAATGAATAATGAAATTTAAATAATTTCATTATTCACTCGAAATCCTTTCAGGATTTCCTTTCTTTT
>CALVPO010000109.1 GCA_944351345.1 uncultured Bacilli bacterium
TTGCTAATAAGTTGGTTTTTGAATTAGATAAATTGAAGAGAAAATATGATTTTTTGAATCCTGATGGTAAGTGTCAGGTTACTGTTGAGTACGTTGATGGTAAAGTTAGTAGAGTTGATACTGTTGTAATGGCTGTATGTCATAAAGAAAGTATTAGTTTAGAAAAATTAAGAAAATTTGTGATTGATAATGTTATAAAAAAAGTAATTCCTAATCGATTATTAGATGATAATACAAAAATATTAATAAATACTAGTGGTTCTTTTATTTTTGGTGGTCCATGGGCTGATAGTGGTACGACTGGTAGAAAAATAGTATGTGATACTTATGGAGGAATGGCTAGAGTAGGTGGAGGTTGTTTTAGTAGTAAAGACCCTTCTAAAGTTGATAGGAGTGGTGCTTATTATGCTAGATATGTTGCTAAAAATATAGTAGCTCATGGTATGGCAGAAAAATGTGAAATACAAGTAAGTTATACTATTGGTTGTGGTAAGGCAGTTTCTTTATTTATAGAGTGTTTTGGTACTAATAAAGTTAGTATGAATGACATATACAAATATGTAGATGATAATTTTGATTTTAGTGTTAATAATATAGTTAATGAGTTAGATCTAAAGAAGCCTATTTATTATGATTTGGCTTGTTATGGTCATTTTGGAAGATGGGATTTGGATTTAACATGGGAGAATATAAAATAATTGTTTAGATGATTTAATAAGTCATCTTTTTTATTATATTTTTTAAATATTTATTAATACTAATAATGGTGATTAGATGAAAAATTTTAGTATTTGGAAAGATGGTAGTTTTAGTATTAATAGTTGTAATTTAGATAGTGATATAGAATGTGATGTGTTGATAATTGGTGGTGGTCTTACTGGTATTAGCACTTTATATCATATGAAAGATAGTAAACTTAATTGTATTTTAGTAGAGCAAAATAAGATAGGTATGGGAGTTAGTGCTAATAGTACGGGGAAGCTTACTTATTTACAAGATAGTATGTATAATAAAATTTGGAAGAAATATGATAAAATAACTGCGTCAAAATATTTAGAGAGTCAGAGGGATGCTATTAATTTAGTTAAAAATATTATAAAGGATAATGATCTTGAATGTGATTTAACTAAGAGTAAGAGTTATGTTTATACAGATAGTGATAAAGAAATAGATAGTTTAGTTGAATTAAAAGATTTTTTAATAGATAATAATATAGATGTTAAAGATGATGCTTTGGATTTAGTAGAAAATAAATATGTTATAAGTGTTGATGATACTTATTTGTTTAATCCTGTTAAATTTATTTATGAATTAGTTTTTAAGTGTAATTTAGATAATTATATATATGAAGGAGTTAGTATTGTTAAGATAGATAGGGATGAAGAATATTATCTTTGTTATACTAATTTAGATAGAGTTATAAAATGTAGATATGTTGTGATTGCTTCGCATTATCCATATTTTAATTTACCTTTTTTATTTCCTATTAAGGGGAGTTTGGAAAAGTCGTATTTATGTAGTGGGCATAAGGATATTGAGAATATTTCTTTGATTAGCTATAATAAGCCATTTGTTTCTATTAGAAATTATAGAGATTATATTATTTATCTTTCTAATTCATGTATTAATAGTAGTCATGGTAATGATAAAGAAAGGTTTGATGAATTACTTGGTAGTGCTAAATATTTAAAATTTACCCCTAGTTATTCATGGAGTAATATAGATATTATGACTAATGATAGTCTTCCTTATATTGGATTAATTAAGGAAAATATGTTTATTTCTACTGGTTATAATACTTGGGGAATGACTAATGGTATATTTGGTGGTTATATAGTTAGTGAGTTATTATTAGGAAGAAGTAATAAGTATAGTGATTTGTTTGATCCTAAGAGAGAGATTTCTGGTAATGTATTAGAGAGTGTTAAGAATTCTTATTATAGTGTAGAGGGAATTGTTAATGGTTTTTTTAAGAAAAATGATAGTATAGAATATAAAAATATTAATGGAGATAGTGTTTGTATATATAGGGATAGTGAAGGAGAGCATATTGTATATAGAAAATGTCCTCATATGGGGTGTTATTTGATGTTTAATGAGGTAGAGAAAACGTGGGATTGTCCTTGTCATGGGTCTAGATTTGATATTGATGGTAAGTGTATTAGTGGTCCTGCTAATAAGGATATAAGTTATAAAAGTGATAATTAATAATAATTGTTGCTTTTTTTATTTTATTTTGTTTTGTTATGTTATAATTATGGTAGGAGTTGGTATTTATGGCTTATATTGAGTTTAGGGATGTTGGTAAGATATATGGTACTGGGGATGGTAAGGTTGTTGCACTTAAGGGTACTAGTTTTTCTATTGATAAGGGAGAGTTAGTTGTTATACTTGGTCCTAGTGGAGCGGGGAAGACGACTTGTTTAAATATACTTGGTGGTATGGATAATGTTACTAGTGGTAAGGTTATAGTGGCTGGTAGAGATATTACGAAATATAATAAAAGAAAATTAGTAAAGTATAGAAGAAGTGATATTGGTTTTGTCTTTCAATTTTATAATTTAATTCAGAATTTGACGGCTATTGATAATGTTTCGCTAGCTACAGAGATTTGTAAAGATTCTTTAGATTCTAAAGAAATATTGGAAAGTGTTGGTCTTGAGGATAGATTAGATAATTTTCCTTCTCAACTTTCTGGTGGAGAACAACAGAGGGTTGCTATTGCGAGAGCTGTTGCTAAGAGTCCTAAACTATTATTAGCTGATGAACCTACTGGTGCTTTAGATTATGTGACAGGAAAACAGATACTTAAATTGTTTCAAGATATAAAAAAACGTGATAAAATGACGGTTATTATTGTTACTCATAATAGTGCTATTGCTCCTATGGCAGATAAGGTTATTAAGTTTAAGAATGGTGGTGTTGAGGAGATTGTTATTAATAAGCATCCTATACCTATTGAGGAGATAGAATGGTAATGAGAAAGTTATATAAAGAGTTTTTTGTTAGTATTAGAAAGAGTTTTAAAAGATTTTTATCTATTACTTTAATTGTACTTTTAGGTGTAGGTTTTTTTGCGGGGATTAGGGCTACTAGTCCTGATATGAAAGATACTTTGAGTCGTTATTATAAAAAAAATAATATGTATGATATTGAGCTTATGTCTAATTATGGAATAAGTCAGGATGATATTAGTAAGATTAAGGATAAGGGATATGATATTGAAGGTAGTATTAGTTTTGATGTAGTTGTTAATAATGATGATTCTCTTTATGCTGTTAAGGTTATGTCTTACGATAAAAATAGTGATATTAATAAATTGGTTCTTATGGAAGGAAGGATGCCTAGTAATAGTTTAGAGTGCGTTATTGAAAAGAATAATTATACTGAGGATTATAAGATAGGTGATTCTATATATTTAGATAGTGATGATGTTAAGAATAAGGAACTTAAGATAGTTGGGATAGTTAAGAGTCCTTTATATGTATCAGATGAAAGAGGAAGTACAAATCTTCTTACTGGTAAAATTAATTATTATTTGTATACTGATATTAGTAATTTTAATACTGATGTTTATACGGAAGCTTATATTGATATAGATAGTGATAATGATATATTTGATAGTAAGTATGAGGATGAGGTTGATGATTATGAGAAAAAGTTAGAAGATGTTACTGATACTATAGGTAATAGTAATTATGAGGAAATAGTAAAACAGTATGAAGATGGGATAGATGAGGCTACTTCTTTGTATGAGGAGAATCTTGATAGATATAATGATATTAAAGATGTAACTTATATTGATAGTACTGTTAAGGATACTATGAAGGATGAATTAGATAATGCTAAAGTAAAAATAGATGATTTAAAGAAAGAGTTAGATGAACTTGATAAGGTTGAATGGTATGTTCTTGATTTAAGTTCTAATGCTGGATATTATAGTTATGATGCGGATACTGAGAGAATAGCTAATATTGCTAAGGTTTTTCCAATGGTATTTTTTGTAGTTGCTATTCTTATTTGTCTTACTACTATGACTAGGATGGTAGAAGAGGAACGAATTCAAATAGGTACTTTGAAGAGTTTAGGGTATGATGATGTTAGTATTAGTTTTAAGTATGTTTTATATGCTATGCTTGCTACGGTGATTGGTTCTTTAGTTGGTGTTGTTATTGGGTTTAATATTATTCCAAATATTATTTTTAATATGTATAAGATTATGTATAATGTTGATGGTTTTGTT
>CALVPO010000110.1 GCA_944351345.1 uncultured Bacilli bacterium
ATCTGCTGAAATCGCTAAAGAATTAGGAATTCCATGTGCATTATATCGTGTTGGTATATTTAATGGTAAATTAGGTATTATATCAAAATCTTTTTTAAAGAAAGATGATACACTTGTTTTAGGTAGTCAAATATTTCAGGAGTTTTTTAATAATTTTGGTGACGAAGCTTCATTATTTCAAAATAGCAAATTTTTAGAAGAATATCAAATACCAAATTTTTTCTTAGGATTAAATTCTTATGATAAAAAACGTTATACATTTAATTTTTTGAATAATTTGGAACAAGTAAAGTCTATTTTAGATAGAGATACCAAGGTTAATGAAAAACAAGTTTATGAAATAATGAAGAATATGACTAATATGTTATTATTCGATCTTATTACTTTGCAAGGGGATAGACATCCTAATAATTGGGGAATAATAAAAAATGATGATGTTACTTTTAGTCCTTTATTTGATAATGGTGTTTCTTTGGGGTTAGGATTTCCAGATATGAATAGGCGCTGTAATGATTTTCGTTCTGAATTATTTAACTCTATGCACTCAAGAAACAAAAAGAAATTAAACTCTTTTATTTATCAGGTTAGACCTAATTTTACTTTATCTAATAAAAATGTAATTGATGTTAGTACTAGGCTTAAAGATGAAATTCCTAAAGTTTTAGAAGAGCTATTTTATAAATTAGATTTTGATATCCAAACAAAAATTACTAATATAATATCTAACTTATCAAATGATATTTTAGATAAAATGATAAAAAATATTGAAAAAATGAATAATATAAAAATGAGTGATGATGTATACTTTTATATTTCAAGTATTTTTGAAATTAATATCAATAATTTAAAGGAAGTTATTGATAATTGTTGGAGGAATGTTAATTATGAATCAAGAAAACATAATAAATCAATTTAGGGAAATTATAGACTTATTAAAAAGTAAAGGATGTGATGCTGAAGGAATTGTATCTTTCATAAAAAATAATTTTGAGTTTTTAGTTATTAAATTTGGCAAACTACCTAATATTATTGACAATATTTATTGTATTTATAATAATCAGAGTCTTTACTGTATTTTAATTGTTTCTGATAATACATATGAATGGTCTATTTATAGGGATAATAAATTTGAAAAAATAAAATCTCTTGAAAATGATGATGAGTGTGATTATATAGTTGAAAAAATAGTACATGTTATGGATAGTGAAAAAATAAAAAATATCATGCCCGATATTAGTAAGATGAATATAGAAGATAAAGTACGAGTACTAAAGAAAATGGAACTTAATTCTACTGGATATCATTTTAAGTAAAAATAACTTTCTTTGAAGGTTATTTTTCTTTTAGTTGATTATTTATCCAAGTCATGATTAATTTTACGATATACTCTTTTTCTTCTTCTGTTAATTCTTTGTTTTTTTCGATTCTATGCCATTTATAGAGACAACCTCTACAGCAAGTGGCGGTTGCATGCTGAGCTATAAATGTTGGATGCCCATGATAAGGAGTTTGTTTACCATCATTTTTTATATTAACTCCAGATAATCTTTTGGTTATGAAATCATATGTATGTTCTTCTATTTTAGATAAGTCTTTATTTTTTATATATTCTATATCTTTATCTTTCAGTTTAAAGCTACTTCTAAATTTAGATTTTGATAATCTTATTAAAGTATTTTCTATTGTTTTGCTCATATTATTACACCTCTTGATAAATTTTTAATAATTTATTAACTTAATGTTGCTATTAATTCTTATATATTTTTTATGATACATTTTAATTATTGGTTGTATACTTTTGATTAATGTGGTATATATTTGAATTTGTGTTGTCGTATAAAATAGTGCCTTATATTAGGCTGGATTAGGAGTTTAAATATGTTTAATTTTATTATTTATGAAGATGATAAAGCTATGAAGAATATTTATGTTGATATTATTCATAAGTTTATGGGAAATAAAAATTCTAATTATAATTTATATTATTTTAGTAGATATAGTGAAGAGATGGAAGATAAAGTTTTTAATAAAATATGTGGTAAGAAAATTTATTTGTTAGATGTGGAAGTGCCTGGAATGTCTGGGTTTGAACTTGCTAAGGAGATTAGAGATTCTGGTGATTGGTTTAATCAAATTATTATTATTACTGGTTATGATAGATATTCTTATTTGGGTGTTACTAGTAGAATTTTAATGTTAGATTTTATTTCAAAAGCTAATATAGAAACTGAGTTGGTTCGTTCTTTAAATATTGCAATTAATATTCTTAATATGCATGCTTCATTATCTTTTAAGCAAAATAGTGAAATAATTCAAGTTTTGTATAGTGATATCTGTTATATAGAGAAGAATTTAAATGATAATAGTGCTACTATATTTACTAAAAATAATAAATATACTATAAGATGTTCTATTAATAATTTGATGAAGATTCTTGGTGATGATCCTAGATTTTTTAAATGTCATAGAAGTTGTATTGTTAATTTAAATAATATTAAGGTATTTGATATTGATAAGAATATTATAAAATTTAAGAATGGAGAGACAAATTTAGTGGCTAGAGATAAAAAGCGTGAGCTTAAAGATAGATTAATGAATAAAGTTAAATTATAATTAATTTTACGTAAAATCACTTTTTTATTACACTTTATAACTATTTTATATTTTTTTCGATAATTTATGATATTATATAGTTGCAGTAAAAATATGGAGAAGTAAAGGAGGAATAATGAAGAGTAGAGTTAAGTGGTTCAATGATGCTAAAGGATATGGCTTCATTGAGAACAATAAATTAGATGATATTTTTGTACATTACTCTCAAGTGAAAAAAGATGGTTATAAGACTTTATCTTCTGGTGACATAGTACAATTTGAGCTAATTACTACTGATAAGGGTTATCAAGCTAAAAATGTTTCTTTAGTTGTTGATGGAGCAAATATTATTTAATTATAACTAGACTGTTAATTAATATAATAGTCTTTTTATTTTATACAAAAAATTCAAAAAGAATTTACAAATACGTGTAAATTCTTTATTTAGTTAGAGATTCAGATACGGCTACTGCTACAGCTACTGTTGCTCCTACCATTGGGTTATTACCCATTCCAATATATCCCATCATTTCAACATGAGCTGGTACTGATGATGATCCAGCGAATTGAGCGTCTGAATGCATTCTTCCCATTGTATCAGTCATTCCATAGCTAGCAGGACCTGCTCCCATATTATCTGGATGTAGAGTTCTTCCAGTACCACCGCCTGATGCTACTGAGAAATATTTTTTATTTGCTAATAATCTTTCTTTTTTATAAGTTCCTGCTACAGGATGTTGGAATCTAGTTGGGTTAGTTGAATTTCCAGTTATAGATATATCAACATTTTCGTGCCACATTATAGCAACGCCTTCTCTTACTTCATTAGCTCCATAACATTTTACTTTAGCTCTTTCTGTTTTAGAATAAGGAATTTCTTCTATAATTTTTAATTTTCCTTCATAAAAATCAAAGTCTGTTTTTACATATGTAAAACCATTTATTCTAGAGATAATTTGGGCTGCATCTTTACCTAAGCCATTCAATATTACTCTTAATGGTTTTTTTCTAACTTTGTTAGCTGTTTGAGCTATTTTTATTGCTCCTTCTGCTGCGGCAAATGATTCGTGTCCAGCTAAGAAGGCAAAACATTCTGTATCTTCTGATAATAGCATAGCTGCTAGATTTCCGTGGCCTAATCCTACTTTTCTATCTTCGGCTACTGAACCTGTTAGACAAAAAGCTTGTAAACCTTCTCCTATTGCTTTTGCAGCATCTGATGCGTTAGTACATTCTTTTTTGATAGCTATAGCTGCTCCTAGTGTATATGCCCAGCAAGCGTCTTCAAAGCAAATTTTCTGTGTTTCTTTGGCTATATTATATGGATCTATATTTTTTTGGTCGCATATTTTTTTTGCTTCTTCAAGAGAAGATATTTTATATTTAGACATTGTTTTTTGAATTTTATCTATTTTTCTTGAATAATTTTCAAATAATTCCATAGTTATTCCTCCCTCGGATCTATTTTTTTTTCTGTTTCTTCAAAGAGAATTTCTGTTGTTATATTGTCAAAAACCAGCAGTTTGCAGTCCTTTTCGTAA
>CALVPO010000111.1 GCA_944351345.1 uncultured Bacilli bacterium
CGCATTATCTTGTTTTCAGAGAACTATTTATTATAATTTTATTGGTGATGATTGCGAAGTGGTTCACCTGTACCCATACCGAACACAGAAGTTAAGCACTTTGGCGCTGACGATAGTGGAAACGCGAAAATAGGTAGTTGCCAATTTTTTTATGTCCAAAACTTTTTAATAGAAAGGATTGGGCTTTTTTTATGTTCGATGATAATTTATTTTTATAGACTTTTTTTTAAATATACGTTATAATTTATGAGTAGAAAAGAGTGATATATTGAATAAGTTTAATTATGATAAATATTTGTTAATGAGGAATGAGACTAAAAGTATTGTTAATAAAATTTCTTTTTTTAGATTATTAATCTTTTTATTTATTATTATTTCCTTTATATTGGGTGCTAAAGTTAATATTTTTAATATTATTGGTGTAATATTAATTTTTGCTTTTATAATTTTGATATTTATTCATGATGGGTATTATAAAAGACTTAATTATTATGAAAAGTATCTTAATGTTTTAGAGCAATATAAAGATAGGGATAATGGTAACTGGAAAAAATTTAAGGATATTGGTGAAGAATATTCTAGTGAGTTGTTTATGGATTTAAATATTGTTGGTGATAATAGTTTATTTCAATATTTAAGTGTCTGCAAAACTAAGGGTGGCAGAGATGTTTTGATTGATAAATTGTCTAATAAAAAGATTAATCATAAAGAATTATTAAAAAATCAAGAAGCTATTAAGGAATTAGCTAGTAATGTTGATTTTGATGTTAATTTTTTAGTTGCTATTAGTTGTTTTGATGGTAAATTAATAGATTTGAAGGATAATTTTAGTTTGCTTGATAAAAAGATTGGAAATAAATATTTTGATATAGTAGTTGGACTTTTGTTTGCTTCCTTGTGTATAATATTTTTACTATTAGGTTTATTTAATGTCATTTCTTATAATTATTTTATGGGAATATTTATATTTAACTTTTTAATTAATTTTATGTACGAGTTTATTTTTCGTGATGATTTTTCTAATATTGATAAAATTAGTAATGATTATTATAAGCTTAATGATGTATATAAAGTAATTGTTAATACTAAGTTTAATTCTAAGAAGTTAAATTCTATTTCTAATGATATTAGTTTAGATATAGATAAAATTAAATATTTATTTTTTATAAATGATTTAAATAATTTAAAGAATAATATATTGTCTAGTTCTATTTTTAATGGGCTTTTTTGTATTAATATTGTTGTTATGTTTATGTATTCTTTGTTTTTAAAGAAAGATGTTAATACTTTGAAGGTTGGTATTACTGATATAGAGGAGTTAGAAGCGTTAATTAGTTTAGCTGGTATAGGTATTTTGAAGAAAAATGTTTGTATGCCTATACTTGTTGATGATGTTGAATTAGATTTTAAAAATATTGAACATCCTCTTATTAGTTCTGGTAAGGTTGTTAGTAATGATTTTTCTAATACAGCAGGTGTTAATATCATAACTGGTTCTAATATGGGGGGAAAGACTACCTTTATTAGAACCGTTGGGATTAACTTAATTTTAATGAATGCTGGTACTTTTGTTTGTAGTACTAATTTTAAGAGTTGTTATTTTAAGATCTTTACTTCTATTTCTGTTACTGATAATATTGATAAGGGAATTTCTACTTTTTATGGAGAATTACTTAGAATGAAGGAGGCTATTGATTTTCATGGAGGTAATAGGTTGGTGCTTGTTGATGAGATTTTTAAAGGAACTAATTATAATGATAGAATATATGGAGCTATGAATGTTATAAAAAAATTGGATGATTCTAAGACTATATTATTTGTGACAACTCATGATTTTGAGTTATGTGATTATAAGATTAAAAATTTACGTAATTATTATTTTAAAGAATATTATGAAGGTGATAGTATAAAGTTTGATTATAAATTAAGAGAAGGTAAGTGTGAGAGTACTAATGCTAAATATTTAATGAAAAAATTGAATATTATAGATTAGGGTTATTATATTTTTTTAGTTTAATAGGGTGATTTTGTTATGTGGTTAATAAGGAAGTATAGAGATGGTTTGAGTGATTTATCTATGGGAATAATTTTTATTCTTATTAGTATTTTACTCTTTATAGGTAGAGATAAATTATACAAAGATATTGTTAGTATAGTTGTTTTGATCTTATCTTTATTGTCTTTTTTTCAGTTGCTTAGATATTTATTTAGAAAGCTTTCTGTTAAGGATAGTAGTAAGACTTTTTTATCTTGTATTTTTAATTTTTTTGTTTGTTTGGTAATGTTATTTTTACCTAATTTGTCTTTTGGGTTGTTACCTTTTATTTTTTCCTTGTATTTGTTTTTGTTAGGGACTGCTCAGTTTATTATGTGTTTTTTGATGTTTGAGAATAATGGTGGTAATAAAATTAGAAATTTTTTGTGGGGTACTATATATTATTTAATTAGTATTCCAATTCTTTTATCACCAGTAAATAAAATTGAAACTTTTTTGTTTTGTTTTGCTTTTTATATTTTGCTATTAGGTATAAATTTTATTTATGATTTTTTTAATAATATTTTGTCTAGAAGGATAAAAAATAAATTAAAAAGAAAGATTAGAATTACTTTGCCTAAGGTATTTGAGTCTATTATTCCTTATTCTGTTATGATAGAGATAAATAAGAGCTTGGATACAAATGATTATAGGTGGAGGAAGACATCTCGTGATAAACAACCTAATTTGTTTATATTAGTTCATACTTCTAATAGAGGAGTTAATAAAATAGGGCATATGGATATATATTTTGATGGTGCTGTTATATCTTATGGTAGTTATGATGAAGGCTCTAGAAAGTTTAGAGAAATATTTGGTGATGGTGTTGTATTTAAAACTTACGATAGAAAAAGTTATATAAATTTTTGTATTGATAATAGTGATAAGACTTTATTTGAATTTGGTTTATCTTTAAGTGAGAGGCAAAAAGAAAAGATTAGAGATAGAATTGATGATATTTTTTCTAATGCTTATTTATGGGATTATAGGACAGATAAAAAATATAATAATGGTACTAGTTATGCTGCTAAACTGTATAAGAAAACAAAAGCGAAATTTTATAAGTTTAAAAGTGGTAAATATAAAACTTTTTTTGTTATGGGTTCTAATTGTTGCTATTTAGTTGATGATATAGTTGGGCATAGTGGTATTGATTTACTTAGTCTTAATGGTATTATTGCTCCTGGTACTTATTATGATTATTTAGAGAAAGAATCACATAGGAAAAATGGGATAGTAGTATCTAAGAATATTTATAATTCTAATAGTAGATGTAGATAAGATAAAAATAAAAAAATATCTAAAAGTATGATATTTGTAATAGGTCAAATTTCTATTTATTCATATTATAGAGTAGATAGGAGGTATTATAATGTTTTGTGCTAATGACGGTTATAGGCAAGATGATATAGATATTAACATAACTAATCAAAATGTCAATGCTAATATGAATGATAATATGAATTATGATAATATGGGAGGATATGGTGCTCCAATGATGGGAGATGTTATGAATCCTATTGTGGAACCTGGAAGAGAGAGAATTGTTAATAGAACTTTTGTGCATGAGGTTCCACAAGAATGATAATTTATGATAGACCAGAATATTTAAGAGGTAAATAAGTACAAACGAAAGGTATTTTGATAAGAAATGTCTTTTTGTATGGTATAATATTTACATGATAATTAATAAATTTTAATTTAAAGTGAATATTTAAAGGTGGTGGTCATGTGAAAATTGTTAGTTGGAATTGTAATGGAAAATTTAGAGAGAAATTTAAATATATTGTGGAGTTGGATGCTGACGTATATATAATACAAGAGTGTGAAAATCCAGAGAATTACATTAACACTTCATATAATAATTTTGCTAGAAAGTATATCTAGACTGGCGAAAATAAAAATAGAGGATTAGGAATTTTTGTTAAGGACAATATAAGTTTTAGTAAAAATAATTGGAAATCATATTGTTTAAGAAACTTCATTTCAATTAACATAAATAGACCTGTTCGGCAAGGTTATTGAACAAAATAGCCAAAATATGATATCATTGATTCAAGAATATAAAAGTGGTG
>CALVPO010000112.1 GCA_944351345.1 uncultured Bacilli bacterium
ATCCTGCTTGGTAGCATCACTTTCTAAGAAAATAACCATAGTAACATCTTTTCTAATTTGCTCTGTAAAATTTTCTACATTATAGGAAATAATTATTGAAAAAGATACGACTATTAAGGTTATAGCAATACAAGAAACAGAAGCTAATGATAATGAAAAATTTCTTATTACACTTCTAATAGAATCTCTTATATATCTC
This sequence comes from uncultured Bacilli bacterium, assembly GCA_944351345.1. Taxonomy (GTDB): domain Bacteria; phylum Bacillota_I; class Bacilli_A; order RF39; family UBA660; genus RUG11198. The sequence goes on from CALVPO010000112.1 coordinate 200, forward strand.
TTTATAGTTCTAATACCTCTCATCCCTATATGTTCCTTTCTCATAATCTTTCTTCAACCTTCCATTATCTATTAAAATAACTCTCTTATTCATTCTATTAACAATCGTTCTATCATGTGTTGCCATTATAATGGTAGTTCCTAAATTGTTAATATTTTCCAATACTCTCATAATTTCCATAGAAGTATCTGGATCTAAATTTCCTGTTGGTTCATCACAAATAAGTAACTTAGGTCTATTAGCAATCGCTCTAGCAATTACAACTCTCTGTTGCTCTCCACCTGATAATTGATCTGGATATTGTCTAACTTTATTTTTCAATCCAACTAAATCTAAAACTTCTAAAACTCTTCGTTGAATCTCAATTTTATCATAGCCAAATAGTTCTAATGCAAAAGCAACGTTTTCAAAAACAGTTAATTTAGGTAATAACTTAAAATCTTGAAATACTACTCCAATTTTTCTTCTTAATATGTATACTTTTCTATTTTTTAGTTTGGCAACATTAATACCACCTATAATGATAGAACCTTTATCAGGTTTTTCCTCACGATATAACATTTTAATAAGAGTTGATTTTCCACTACCACTAGCACCTATAACAAAAACAAATTCTCCTTTTTTAATACTAAGATTAAAATCATACAATGCAACAACACCGTTTTTATAAGTTTTTTGTACATTATCTATCCTAATTAATTCCATTTATCCAACACCTCAACAGTCACATAACATTATAACATTAAAATTTATTTTTTTGATATTTTTTGACAATTTCCCATATTTTTATAAACAATTTTACACACCACCATAAATTTCATAAGTATCAGTTATTACAAAGAAAGCATCGCTATCAATATTTTGTATGACTTCTTTAGTATGATAATACTTTCTAGTTGGGACATTGCACATTAAAATTTTTTCTTTTTCATTCTTATATCCCCCTCTAGCATCCATAATAGTAGCACCATGTCCTAAAATATCTACTATATATTCATTTATATCTTTATATTTTTTTGTTACGATAAAAAATGTCTTAGAAGTAGAGGTCTCTAGCACAACTTTATCTGATACAACAGCTGATATATATAGTGCAACTAATGCATATAGCATATTATTAATTCCAAAGAAATATACGCTAATTAAGACTACTATACCATTTATGATTAAACTAGATTTTCCTATAGAAAGTCCTAAATATTTATAACAAATCTGATACAAGGTCTGGAATCCGCCAACAGAAAAGCCACTTCTAACAATAATTCCATTACCAAGTCCCATAAATACTCCTCCATAAAAAGATACTAAAAACAATGAAACATGATCTAGGTCTATAAACATATTAAAAATACTAGTAAATTTCATAAAAATAGGTAGAAGTATTACACCAAATACAGACTTCATAGTATGATATTTACCTAAGGTAAAATAGCAAACAATAAGCATAACTACTGAAAAAATAAAGACAAAAAGACTCATATCAATACCAAAAACACTATTGATAATAATAGATAGTCCTGTAGAGCCTCCTGTAACTATATCATGACTACTAAAAAAAACACTAAAAGATAATGCATATATTAAAACTCCCCAAATAAACAATGCACATTTCTCCATATAATTATTATTATCTATTTTCAATAATAATTCACATACATCAATATCACTTCTTCTAATCATACTAATTACTCCTTGAACTTACCTCATACGCATCACATGCTAAGAAAAATATATTATTATCTATTTCTCTAAGACCTTCTTTTACAATAAAATACTGTCTGGTAGGTACTACTCCTAATAACAAACTCTGCCTTTCATTAGTGTATCCTCCCCTAGCATTTATAATAGTAACACCTGCGTTAGTTATATTAAGTAAAAATTCTCTAACCTCTTCCTCATGGGTAGTAACTATATAAAAAGCTTTGCTCTGAGATATACCAAGAACTACTCTATCTGTCATAAAACTAATTATATATAACACTAAAAATCCATATAATATTATCTCCCATGAAAATACTAAAAGCCCAGATAATACTACTATACCATCTGAAATCCAAGTAGCTTTTCCTAAGCTTACTCTAGTATATTTAGAAACAATTTCTGTTATTATATCAGTACCACCAGTATTAAAATTTGTCTTATATATAATACCATATCCAATACCAGAAAGTACTCCTCCAAAAATTGCTATTACTAATAATTCAACATCATCAAATTTTATGTAAGGGACAAGATAGGAAGTCAAATAAACAAAAATTGGAAAGACTAAGGAACCAACAATAGCATGTTTTGTTTTTTTTATTCCTAAAAAAATGTAGCTAACACCTAAAAGAATTACATTAGAACAAAATATAAATAAATAAGTGGGAATACCAAATTCTTTAACTACAAGCGATAGACCAGAAATTCCAAAACAGACTAAACCGTATTGATCAAAAAAAACATTAAAGGCAAAAGCCAATATAAAACATCCTAATATCAACATAAAGTATCTTTTAGCAATATCTTTTTTATCTATATTATCTAAAATATCATTAATTTTTTTTCTTCTAAAATATTTGAATAATTGCACTAATATCACTTCCTTAACCCATTAATTATAAATTCATCTATATTTCCATCAAGAACACTTTCTACGTCACTTGTCTCATATAAAGAATCATTATCAATAACTCTTGTGTACGGACACATAACATAGCTTCTTTTTCCTGAGCCAAAGGCATTAGCCATTCTCCCCTTTTTCATATCAGTTATAGCTTTATTTTTCTTTTCTAGTTCCAAAGCATATAACTTACTTTTTAAAACTTCCAAACAATGTTCCTTATTCTGAATTTGACTTCTCTCATTCTGACAAGTAACTACAATACCAGTAGGTAAATGTGTAATTCTAACAGCACTATCTGTAGTATTTACACCTTGTCCTCCAGGACCACTACTTCGATATATATCTATTTTTAAATCTTTATCATTAATAACAACTGAAATAGATTTATCTATCTCTGGAGTTATTTCAACAGAAGCAAAAGAAGTATGTCTTCTCTTATTAGAATCAAAAGGACTTATCCTAACAAGCCTATGTACACCTTTCTCCCCCTTCAAATAACCATAAGCATTTTCCCCAACAACTCTAATCATAACACTCTTAATACCAACTTCTTCACCAGTCTGTCTATCAAGAAGTTCAATCTTATAATTATGCTTCTCTAAATATCTAGAATACATTCTATATAACATATTAGCCCAATCACAAGACTCAGTACCACCAGCACCAGCATGTATTTCTAATATACAATTATTATGGTCATATTCTCCAGATAAATATGTCTCAAGTTTCAATTTTTCTAACAATTTACTATCATTAGCATATTCCTCTTCAACCAACTCTAATATTTCAGTATCATTATCACTAACTTGAGATAAAATTTCTATGTTATTATCTACATTTTTTTTAAGTTCTAAAACAGGATTAACAACTTTTTTTAATCTACTAACCTCATTTAAAATATCATTAGAATCATCTCTAGACCAAAATTCTTGATCGTTCATAATTTTATTCAACTCATCAATCCTAGAAATTTTCTTATCTAATTCAAAGAGACCTCCAAATATCAGAAACTTCATTCATCATAGTATCATAACAACTTTTCAAATCTTTAATCTCCATTGCCTCAACTCCTCATATATTAGTATTATAACTGATAATAAAAAAAAAAGAAAGTATTTTTTTAATTTAGTTTTAACATATAAAAGATATTTTTACCTAGTTTTTTCTATTTTATCTTCATTATTAACATAAATAACACTAAATTTTATTCTTTTTTGATCTTAATAAGGGAATTTTCAAAAATAAATCTTACAATTTGACAAAATAAAAACAACGACCTAAACTTATTAATAAATAGAAA
>CALVPO010000113.1 GCA_944351345.1 uncultured Bacilli bacterium
AAAATAAAATTTTGATCCAAACAAACAAAAGAATGACATTTTCTCTACTTATGTCATCCTTAAGTTAATAACATTGGATTTTTTTCTGTTTTTTTTATTTTCTATTGAATTTTTGTTAATAACATGATAACCTAATATAAAAGGGTGATAGCATGATAAGGAGTATGAAATTAATTTTAATTTTATTAGTATTTATATTAACTTTTACTATAAATATACAAATAGCTAGTGCAGTTGATACAACGACTGATGAAAGCATTAATGAATACATAAAAGAAGAAAATACAGAAAAATTAGAAAAAGAAATAACTAATGATGGTTCAAATGCTATATTATATGTAGAAATATTTTGTGGTGTAATAGGTGCTATTATGTTAATTTTAGCTAGTAAAACTAATAATTAATTATGTATAAAAATATGTAAATGTTAAAGAAATATATTGAAGAATATATTTCTTTTTGTTATACTAAAATTAAGATAGAAAGGTGGCTAGATGTGAAAAAATATGTTTATTCATTTAATGAAGGTAATAAAGAAATGAAAGAATTATTAGGGGGAAAGGGAGCAAATTTAGCAGAAATGGTATCAATTGGCTTACCAGTACCTAGGGGTTTTACCGTTACAACAGAAGCTTGTAATAAATATTATGAAGATAATCAAATTATTGACGATACTATAAAAAAACAAATATTTAGATATTTAGATTTTTTGGAAGAAGCTACAGGAAAAGAATTAGGAAGTAGCAAAAATCCCTTACTAGTATCAGTAAGAAGTGGTGCACCTGTTAGTATGCCTGGTATGATGGATACTATCCTTAATTTAGGACTTAATGATGAAGTAGCAGATGCTATGACTAGAATTACCAACAATAAAAGGTTCGTTTATGATTCTTATAGAAGACTTATTATGATGTTTGCAGATGTAGTAATGGGTTATGATCGTGATTTATTTGATAATGAATTAGATAATTTAAAAAAAGAAAAAAATGTTAAAAGTGATACAGAATTAACTGATGAAGATATGTATAATTTAACGGTAAATTATAAAGAAATATATAAAAAGTTAAGTGGTAAAGATTTTCCGTCGGACCCAAGAGAGCAATTAATTAAAGCCGTAGAAGCTGTATTTGCATCATGGAATAATGAGAGGGCAATAGTTTATAGAGAGATGAATGATATTCCATCAACATGGGGAACGGCTGTAAACATTCAAGAAATGGTATATGGTAATTTAGGAGATACATCTGGTACAGGAGTAGCATTTACTAGAAATCCTGCAACTGGAGAAAAGAAATTATTTGGAGAATACTTAATAAATGCACAAGGAGAAGATGTAGTAGCAGGTGTTAGAACTCCAGAATCTATAGAAAAATTAAAAGATATTATGCCAAATGTTTATGATGAATTTAATAAAATATGTCAAATATTGGAAAATCATTACAAAGATATGCAAGATATGGAATTTACTATAGAAAATGGAAAACTATTCATGCTTCAGACAAGAAGTGGTAAAAGAACTGGTCAAGCCTATGTAAAGATTGGTGTTGATATGGTTAATGAAGGTTTAATTACTAAGGAAGAAGCAATATTAAGAGTAAATCCTAATAGTATAAATCAATTACTTCATCCAACTTTTGATAATGAAGAGTTAAAAAAAGCTACTATTATTGGAACAGGACTAGCAGCATCTCCTGGAGCTGCGTACGGTAAGATATATTTTAATGCTAAAGACATAAATGTGGCTAAAAAAAATAATGACGATGCTATTTTAGTTAGAACAGAAACATCAGCAGAAGATATAGAAGGAATGCGTGATGCTAATGGTATATTAACAATTCGTGGTGGAATGACTTCTCATGCAGCTGTAGTTGCTCGTGGAATGGGGAGATGTTGTGTTAGTGGTTGTGGTAACCTAACAGTCGATCCAATTAATAAAACTTTAACGACAAAAGATGGAGATATCTTACATGAAGGTGATTATATTTCTTTAGATGGAGGAACAGGAAAAGTATATAGGGGACAAATAAAAACTAAAGAAGCAACTATTAGTGGTGAATTTAAAACATTTATGGAGTGGGTAGATGATATTAGAAGATTAAAAGTAAGAACCAATGCAGATACTCCAAAAGATGCAATTCAAGCAAAAAAATTTGGAGCAGAAGGTATAGGCCTATGTCGTACAGAACATATGTTTTTTGATAAAGAAAGGATATTTAATTTTAGAAAAATGATAGTAGCAGACACTAAAAAAGAAAGAGAAGAGGCTCTAAAACTAATATTACCATATCAAAGAGATGACTTTGAAAAATTATTTGAGGCTATGGAAGGAGAACCAGTAATAATTAGATATTTAGACCCACCACTACATGAATTTCTACCAAAAACTAACGATGAAATTAATATACTTGCTAATAGTCTAAAACTAAGCTTTAATGAATTAAAAACAAGAATTGACTCTCTTAAAGAATTCAATCCGATGATGGGACACAGAGGTTGTAGACTAGGAGTAACTTATCCAGAAATAGTTGTAATGCAGACAAAAGCTGTTATAGAAGCAGCAATTAATGTTAGAAAAAAAGGAATAGATGTAAAACCTGAAATAATGATACCTTTAGTAGGAGAAGTATCTGAATTAAAATATATAAAAAGTATAGTATGTAAAGTAGCAGATAAAATTTTAACTACTACTAATAGTAATATAAAATATGAGGTAGGTACTATGATTGAGTTACCAAGAGCTTGTTTAATAGCAGACGAATTAGCGAAAATTGCAGATTTCTTTAGTTTTGGTACAAATGATTTAACTCAATTAACATATGGATTTTCTAGGGATGACGCTTCTAAATTTATAAATGAATATAAGAAAAAAGGAATATTGGAACATGATCCATTTACAACTATCGATCAACATGGAGTAGGAAAGCTTGTTAAATTGGCTGTAAAAAAAGCTAGAGATACTAAGAAAAATATTAGTCTAGGAATTTGTGGTGAACATGGTGGAGAGGTAAAATCAATAGAATTTTGTGATGAAATTGGTCTTGATTATGTATCATGTAGTCCTTATAGAGTTCCAATTGCTAGATTAGCAGCAGCCCAAGCAAAAATAAAAAACAGTTAATTATTTGTAAAAAAAAATACTTTTTTATAGGTTTTTCAACGTTATACAGTCCAAAAATTAACTATAAGTATTGACAAAGCATACTACTAGTGCTATAATTAGCTTACTGGTTGAAGAATAGCACTAAAAGGGGGAATTATTATGAAAAATTCTTATATAATAGAATATTTAAATGAAAATGAATTTCGAAAAAAAGAAAGAGCAGTAAAAAAATATAATATGCTTGCATATAAAAAATTAATTTTTGAATTTTATCCTGAGTTTAGAGAAGGAGTATTTAATGGTGTAATTGTTTCTAAAAATACTAATGATGGTATCATAAAATATGAATTAAAATTGCCAACAGATACATTATTTTCTAAAGTTTATGATGATTTAGTATTACATTATACAGTTTATGAAAAGCAAAAAATAGTAATGCTTAATACTATCACTCCTGAAGATATTTTAACTGAGGGTCATCAAAAAGAGTTGACAACTTATAAGGGTGTGCCTGTGTCTAAATCACATGCTGAAAAAGATATGTTCAAAATTAATTTACTAAATATGTTAGATAATAAATAGTTGTTTTTAGTATTTATATTTCAATTATTGTTCATATAATATTATAGAGAGAGTGAAAAAAATTGAATAAATTTTGTGAAGATATAGATTATTTTAGTATAATATGTGATATTTTAGATAATGAAAAATTTAAAAAGATGAATAAATGTCAACATCATGGGTTAACTAGGTTGGATCATTCATTTAAAGTATCATATTATTCTTATAAAATTGCCAGAACTTTTAGACTTGATTATATATCTGTTGCTAGAGCAGGGTTATTGCATGACTTTTTTCTAAACGATGATTTAGAAGGTAATAGAAAAAAATTTAGTATGTGTTTTCATCCATACAAATCATTAGAAAATTCTACTAAATATTTCTCGCTAGATGAAGCAGACAAAGACATAATTATTACACATAGGTTTCCAACAT
>CALVPO010000114.1 GCA_944351345.1 uncultured Bacilli bacterium
TATAGAAAAATGGAGTGTTATTATAAATCCATCTAAAATTTAAACAAGGGTGACTTTTATTTTTGAAAAATCCCTTATGCAATAATAAAAAATGAGTAAAATCTTAGTATATAACATATTACTCATTTTTATTTAAAACTAAAATAATAATTTATTTTATGCAAAATACTGCATATAGAGGAACAGATTTTATATTGTTTTCAAATCCAAAATTTTTACTGCTTATTCTGATTGAATAATCTGGATTATATTTCTCTATATATACTTTTAAACTTTTTGCTTGATTATTGTTACTTGATTTTACTTCAATAGGAATAATTTTATCATTTATATTTAAAACAAAATCTATTTCAGCCTTATTTCCTGAATTCCAATAATATAGTGATAGTCCATTTCTTAATAATTCATTAGCAACATAATTTTCAGCAATAATTCCCATATACATAAATTTTTCATCAAATACTAAATCTTTATAACTTATTTCTAATAAATAAGAAAGTATGCCAGCATCACTTAAATATAATTTAAATACATCGTTGTTTATAAATACTTTTAAGGGTTTTTCACATTTTTTTATATTACTACATTTAAAAACCATTTTACTAGATAATAGCCAATTAATAGCAGATTCATATTCTCTTGCTCTAGCACCTGATTTTACTTTAGAATATTGAAATTTATCACTTGGGTTTCCTAATTGACTAGGGATAGAATTATATATATTTTCTATTCTTGTAGATTCAAAAATATCTGTTACGTATTTATTCATATCTTTTAAATAAGAACTAATAATAAATTTAATTATATTTCTATCAAATATTAACATATCTTTTTTCTCTAGATAATTGGCTACTGATGCTGGTAGTCCACCTATTATTAAATAAATATTATATAATTCCATAAGTTTATTATGTAATGGTTCTAACATTTTTTTGTTATTTGAATAACATTTTTCTATTTCTTTAATCATTAAATCATTGTCATAATAGGCATATAAAAATTCATCAAAACTCATGGAATTCATTTCTAAAATTCTTACTTTTCCTACTGGAAAAGATTTTTTAAATCTATTGATTTTAACACCTAATAAAGAACCAGCACAAATTATTTTAAATGGTCTATTACTTTCACAAAAAAATTTTAGAGAACTTATTAATTCTTCTGATTCTTGAATTTCATCAAAAAATATAATAGTATTATCTAGATCAATTTTTTTTCCTAAATATAGTTCTAACTTTTGAAACTTTTCTGTAGAGCTTATTTCTTCATTGTAAATATTAATAATATTTTTATCTTCAAATAAATTAATATATATATATTTATTAAATTCTTTTTTGCAAAATTCATTTATTATATATGTTTTACCTATTTGTCTTGCTCCTACAACCATTAATGGAATATCAATATTATTCTTTTTCCAATTTAATAATTCATCATATATTTTTCTTTTCATAATATATCACCTATCTAAAAATTATCATATATATAATTAAAAGTCAACAATTAAATCACATTTTTGATACGACTTTTATTCTTGATACACACATTTTTGATACGACTTTAATCTTAAATACACACATTTTTGATACCACTTTTATTTAATAAAAAAAATAAGAGCATATTATATTTTTTTATAGTACTCTCTTATATTTTCTAATAGTTTTGGGTTATTAGTCTTATTTTTTATCATTTCTATTTCAAATTTATAGGGAGGATAGACTCTTTTTTTATCGCTTTCTATATCATCTACATAAGGGGTTTCTAATATTTTTGGTAAGTTTTCTATTCTTTTGTTATAGATTACATTAATTAGATTATCAAAACCTATAGTGCCTAAGCCTATGTTTTCGTGTCTGTCTTTATGGCTGCCTATGGTATTTTTACTATCATTTATATGAATACATTTTAGATAGTCTAGGCCTATTACTTTATCAAATTCATCTAAGACTTTATCGAAGTTATTTAAATCATAACCGGCATCATTAATATGGCAGGTATCTAGGCAAATGCCTATTTTACTTTTATTTTTTATATTATCTATAATAAATTTTAATTCTTCAAAAGTCTTTCCTACTTCTGTTCCTTTACCTGCCATTGTTTCTAAGCATATTATTACATTATGATTATCATCTAGTATTATGTTTAAGCCTTTTATTATGTTTGCTATGGCATGACTACTTTCTAACCCTACACTTGAACCTGGATGAAGTACTAATTTTGTCATACCTAATTCTTCACATCTTATTACTTCTTGTTTTAAGAAACTAACGCTAAAATCAAAATTTTTATCATTACATAAATTTATAATATATGGAGCATGTACTATTACATTTTCTAATGCTATATTATTTTCTTTCATTAATTTATAACCTTTATATGTTAGTTCATCATTAATTACTCCTCTTCTTGTATTTTGAGGAGCTCCTGTATAGAACATAAAGGTATTTGCTCCATAACTTAATGCTTCTTCTACACTTCCTAGAAGTCCTGTATCATTTTTATATGATACATGGCTACCAATTATTAAACTCATATTATTACCTCTTTTCTTATAAATATTATATATTTATATATATTTAATTGGAACATACCAATTATTTTTATCAATTGGATAAATAGTATCTATATTACATAGTACAACACCATTACCAACTTCCTTATTAAAATCTTTTAAAACATCAAAATTTTTAATACATTCTTTATTTGGGTTTTTATTTTTCTTTATTTCAATTGGATATAATATATTATTATATTCTATAATTAAATCTATTTCTTTTTTATTATTATCCCTACAATAAGATAGGTATCTTTTAGGATCTAGGCCATTATTAGTATAGGATTTTATTATTTCTGATATTACATAAGTTTCAAATATATGACCAGAGAAAGCACTACTTTCTAATATTTCACTTGATGGATATTTTGCTAAATAGCAAGCTAAACCTGTATCCATAAAATATAATTTTGGCCTTTTCACGATACGTTTTATTATATTTGTTGAATATGGTTCTAGTAAGAATACTAAACCAGTATTTACAAGAATAGATAACCATTCATTAGCAGTAGGATTGGATATTTCTGCATCATTACAAATTTCATTTAAATTTAATTCTTGTCCTGTTCTTGCTGCTACTGATATCATAAATTTCATAAATTTAATTTCGTCTTTAACATTTATTAAATCTCTTATATCTCTTTCAATATATGTTTTAATATAACCATCATAAAATTTTTCTAATTCTATATTTTTGTTTTTATATATTTCTGGGAAACTACCAGAAAATATTCTTTTCCATAGTTCTTTATAAGGTATATTAACTAACACTTTTTCTTTTTTTAATCTACTTACTTCTGGAATAAATAGATTATTAGGTTCTTTATTTATTTCTCTTGAAGATAGGCCATATAGATTAACAATTGCTATTCTACCTGCTAGAGATTCTGTTACTTCTTTCATTGATAAAAATGATTGGGAGCCAGTTAGAAAATACATTCCATTACTGTTATTATTATTTTTTAAGGAGTCCACTCTTTTATTATCTATTTCTATTTTTATATAAGATAATAGATTTGGAGCATATTGAAATTCATCTATGATAAGTGGACTTTGATACATTTCTAAAAATAATTCTGGATCTTGAATAGCTAAAGCTCTGTCTTTAAGATTATCTAAAGATACATAATTTAACTTTTTGTCCATATTATCAGATAAAAATCTAAGCATAGTTGTTTTTCCAACTTGTCTTGGTCCTGTTATTACAATAGCTGGAAATGAGTTTGATAATTTTATAATTTCTTTTTCTATACTTCTATTAATATAATTCATATTATCCCTCCATTTATATAATAACATATTTTTATACATTTTTAAAGTGATATTTTAATTTTGTATAAAATATTTCCTTGCTTATTTTATGGTATAAGAAAAAGATAGTACATCTTGGGTTCTTCGACATTAAAGGGTGCTGAGTAAATTTTCAGCATTCTTTTTTTTCAGGTCTAAAAAGATTAGTAATAATT
>CALVPO010000115.1 GCA_944351345.1 uncultured Bacilli bacterium
CAAAGAAAATAAAATTCCTATCATGCTTCCTGATGGAATAGAATACATGTGTAACTATATAAAAGAAAGTAATATCAAAAACATATTAGAAATAGGAACTGCCATAGGATATTCAGCAATAAAAATGGCCTTAGTTAATGATAATATAAAAATTACTACAATTGAAAGAGATGAAGAAAGATATAACATAGCTAAAGAAAATATCCAAAATTTTAATCTTCAAGATAGAATAAAAATAATTAAAAACGATGCTATGGAAGCTAAAGTAGATGGAGAATATGATCTTATCTTTATAGATGCCTCTAAAGGCCATAGCATTGACTTCTTTAATAAATATAAAGAAAATCTTTCAAAAGACGGCACTATAATAACAGATAACCTATCATTTCATGGATTAGTAGAAGATGAATCAAAAGCTATTACTAAAAATCAAAAAGGCCTAGTAAAAAGAATAAAAAGATTTATAGACTTTTTAGATAATAATCAAGAATTTAAAACAAAATATATACCTATAGGTGATAAAATAAGCTTATCTAAAAGAATTAAATAATTATAAAGAAGGTGAGTTAGATGAAAAAAATATTAGTAATACCCAAAAGCCTAGAAAATCTAGGAGAAGTACTAAAAACTAATATCGAAGGAATAATACTACCCCTAGAAAATTTATCTGTAAATAACAGTATTTATTTTAGTATTGAAGACATAAAAAGTATTATTAACTTAACAAGTAAAGAAGTATGTGTATCTATAAATAAAATAATGCACAGTGAAGATTTAGAACTACTAGAAGAATCTCTAATTAGACTAAATAAACTTAGTGTTAGAAAAATATTTTTCTATGATGTATCAGTCATTAATATCTGTAAAAAACTAAATATAAATAAAGACTTAGTAGTATTTCAAGATCATTTAAACGCTTCTCTATATAGTAATAACTTTTATAAAAATAGAGGTATAAAATATTCAACTATCACTAACGATATAACTATAGATGAAATAAATGAAATAAGTAAATATAATAATTTAATTCTAATATGCTATGGTTATTTACCTATATTTTATTCTAAAAGACATCTTATAAGTAACTATTTAGAATATATAAAAGAAAATAAACTTCATAGTATGTATTATATAAAAAATGGAAGTGATAAATATCCCATACTAGAAGAAAAAGAAGGAACAACTATATTTACCAAAGAACCTATAAATTTAATAAATGAGCTTGATAAAATACATGTAGACTATATTATTTTAAATGCATTTAATATTGATAATGAAGAATTTATGTATATACTAGATTTATTTATTAAAAATAAAAAAACAAATAAAGAAGAATTTGTAGGCTTTTTAGATAAAAAAACAGTATATAAGGTAGAGGATTATGAATAAAGTAGAACTATTAGCTCCTGCTGGAGATTTTGAACGCTTAAAAATAGCCTACCTTTATGGAGCAGATGCTGTATATATAGGGGGAAAAGATTATTCCCTAAGAGCAAATGCTACTAATTTTAGCCTAGATGAAATAAAGAAAGCTAGTGAATATGCTCACAAAATAGACAAGAAATTATATGTAACAGTAAATATAGTTTTTCATAATGAAAATTATAGAGGCTTAGTTGATTATTTAAAAAAACTAGCAGAATATAAAATAGATGCTATTATATCATCAGATCCAAGTATTATAGATATAATAAAAGATAATAATATAGATTTAAATATTCATATATCAACTCAAATGTCTAGTGCTAACTACGAAAGTGCTTTATTTTGGAAAAAAGAAGGTGCATCACGATTAGTATTAGCAAGAGAATGTTCAAGACAAGACATAAAAGAAATTATAGAGAAAGCTGGAATAGAAGTAGAATGTTTTTTACATGGAGCAATGTGTTCTGCTTATTCAGGAAGATGTGTACTATCTAATTATTTTACTAATCGTGATGCTAATAGAGGAGGCTGTGCTCAAATATGCAGATGGTGTTTCGATTTAGCTAGTCAAGATAAAGTTATTGAAAATGATACTAAATTTACCATGTCTACTAAAGACTTATCGATGATTAAAAACTTAAAAGATATGATTGATATAGGAGTAACAAGCCTAAAAGTAGAAGGAAGAATGCGTAGTAATTATTATATAGCAACAGTAATAAGTACTTATAGAGAAGCAATAGATAATTACTATAAGAATACTCTAACTCTCAAGCTAATAGAATATTACAGCAATATTTTAAATAGGGTAGCCAATAGAGAAAGTACACCCCAATTCTATAACGAACCAGATAGTATCAAAGACCAATACTTCTTAGGTAGACAAGAAGTATCTAACCAAGATTTTTTAGGAATAATCCTATCATATGATAAGAAGAAAAAAGAAGTAACCTTAACTCAAAGAAACTATTTTAAACCAGGAGATAAAGTAGAAATATTTGGACCTAACATAAAAACTTTTTCTTTTACTATTCCCAAGACTATTTATAATGAAAAAGGAGAAATAGTAGAGGTTGCTAATCATCCTAAAGAAATTATAAAATTTAAATTAGATAAAGAAGTATATAAAGATGATATAATGCGATTAAAAGTATTTTAGAAAAATTATATTATAAGTTTAATTAACTGACTTATATTTACATGAATTATTAAAAAAGTTACTTTTTAATTAATTGAGTTTTTGTAACTTATTAGTTAAAAATAGTTGCTTTTTTTTTGATAGAATGATGTTAACTTAGAATGAAAATATAAGTAGGTGTTGATAATGAAGAAGATATCTAAATTTATAAAAAATAATTACAAACTTTTTATAGGACTAATAATAGGAGGAATATTATCCGGTACTAGTGTATATGCAGCCAATACAATATATTCTAAAAATGTTACTTATGATAATTCTAATAGTGGTCTAGAAGCTACTAATGTTCAAGATGCCTTAGACGAAACATATAGTAAGTGTATTCCACCAACAGCAACTGATAAAGTTATAAATTTATATAATGATGGTTCTTCTATTAATATAGTTAATATTGGTGGTAGTACGTCTAATCCCCAAGTGAAATTAAATGCTACTCAAGGTATTATGTTAGATAATAATGGAGATTATAGATACTATGGTGCTAATCCTAATAATTATGTAAAATTTAATAATGAATTATGGCGAATAATAGGAGCATTTAATAACGTAGATGATGGTACTGGCAAGAAAGAAACAAGATTAAAAATAATAAGAAATGAATCTATTGGTGATTATTCGTGGGATTCTAGTGCTAGTACAGTAAATTCTGGATGGGGAGTAAATGATTGGAGTCAAGCAGATTTAATGACAGAATTAAATACTCTATATTATAATAGCACTTTAGGGATTTGTTATAATGGTAGTAATAATGCTTCAACTACTTGTGATTTTACAAGTACAGGTTTAGATAGTATAGCAAGAAGTATGATAGATAATGCTGTATATCACTTAGGTGGAAGTTCAAGTTCTAGTGGATTATATGCTGATGATTTTTATAATTATGAAAGAGGGACAACAGTATATAGTTGCAGTACAGATGATGGAGCATGCCCTAGAGCAACAACATGGACAGGAAAAGTAGGGTTGATGTATCCAAGCGACTATGCATATGCCGTAGATTTAAGCCTTTGTACTAAAGATGGATATAGTTATGATAATTCAGATTGTAAAAGTAATGATTGGTTATTATATAGTAGTATTCAGCGGACAATAATGCCTGCTTCGTCTTACTTCTATAACGTGTTCTATGTCACTTCGGCTGGCTTTGTCGCCACCAACAATATTACCGCCATTTTCAATGTCCGACCTGTCCTTTATCTGAAATCCGATGTTACCATAGTAGGGGGCGAGGGAACGAGTTCCAATCCATATCAATTGGGCTTAGCTCTGGACAGTTTTAATTTAACCCAACAAATATAAGGGTTTATGAGGATAAAATTACGCCCAAAGTTGAAT
>CALVPO010000116.1 GCA_944351345.1 uncultured Bacilli bacterium
AAAAACGAGATTTAGCATCTCGGTTTTTGGCATGGTTTACAAAGTAATGTTATCACTTTCAAATTCCTATTATATAACAAAAAAGCACTAATAAAAATTAATGCTTTCCTACAAACTATTAATTAATTTTTAAAGCTATCTTCTTACTAATAACTCTTAATCCAACTACTGATGCACCAACTAATGACAATATTGCTAATAAATTAATATCACCTGTTTTAGGATTCACAACATTCTCAGGTTTATTTTGTTCAGTAGCATTACCAGCATTAGAATTATCTTTATCCACTTCTGGCACAGTTTCCTCTATTTTTTCATTTCCTAATTCATATCCATAAGCAAAAGTATTATTTCCAGCAGCTGTAACAACTATATCAGTAACAGAATCATAATCTTTTACCGTAGCAGGAATTACTACTTTACCACTAACACCACTTACAAACATATCAGCAGAAAAATCAAAATCAGAATAAACAGCTCCATTATCATTTATAGTAAATTTAGTACCTGTACCAACATTAGTACCATCAACACCATAAATAACAAATTTGCCATTTACATTAGTAAGACCAGTAGAAGTATAATTACCCTCACTTCTAAGTTCTACAACACCATTTACATTAACTGTACCAGCATTAATAACTTTACCCTCACCAGCATTAGGAATAATAACTGTTCCATCGATATTAAAATTAGAACCTTCTTTAATATCTAATGAAAAACCTGAAATACCTAATTGAGTAGCATTATTTTCTAAAAGATCTGGAATTTTAATAAAAAACTTTTCACCTTCATTTAAAGAAACGTTTCCATCAACAGTCATTAAAATTCTTTTAGAAACATTGTCAACTGAAAAAGTTACACTACCATCATTTATTGTAAAAGCACCATCTGCACCAATATAAGTATCACCACCAACAGTTAAAGTATCATCAGCAGTTATAGGTGTTTTATTAGTAATAAGATTAGTAAAATCAGCGTCATCATATACCTCAGCATTAACACTACCAATACCACATAACGAAACAGCTAACACCCCACAGGCAAAAATCATTTTCTTAAACATCACATACCTCCTCTCTATGATAATATTATAACCAAAAATTAAAAAAAAAACAATAATAAAAAAAATTTTCAAGAAAAAAATTACCAACCAAAAATCATCCCAATTCTAATATACTTGTTATTATAAAAATATTTTAGTATAATAAAAATAATAATAAATAAATTTAACAAAAAAAGAAAGAATAATTATAGAAAGGACTAATATATGAAAAATAAAAAAACAAAGAATCTAAAAACTATCTATAATACTTTTAACGAAGACTACGATATCCCAATAAAAACACCTCATCTAAAAACTAACTCAAGAAAAAAAAGAATTAAGAAAAAAAGGACTCTAAAATTATGGGTATTAATAGTATTATTTATATTTTTCACTACTACTATAATTATCTCAACAGAAAAAATATTAAACTGGCATAATGACAATAAACAAACTAAATCAGTAATAAATAACATTGACACAAATTATCAAGAAATAGAAGATAACAAAAATACAGAATATATAAATAAACCCAATAATAATCTAGATGATTATTATTATTTTATCAATTTTCCATTAATTAATGTAAATTTTAATAATTTAATTAAAAAAAATTCAGATACCATAGCTTGGTTAAACGTAAACAATACTAATATTAATTATCCTGTAGTCCAAACAACAGACAACGATTATTATCTAACTCATTCTTTTGATAAAAAAATAAATGAAGCTGGTTGGGTATTTATGGATTACCGTAATAATAAAAATTTTGAAAATAAAAATACTATAATTTATGCTCATAGTAGATTAAATAAAACAATGTTTGGTAGCCTAAGTAAAGTTTTAAAAGAATCTTGGTATAATAATAAAGATAATCATATAATAAGAGTATCAACCCCTACAGAAAACAGTTCTTGGCAAATATTTTCAGTTTATAAAATAAAAGCTGAAACATACTACATAACAACCGATTTCAATAATAACACCGAATACGAAACATTCTTAAATACTATTAAAAATAGAAGCAAACATGATTTTAATACTAGTATAACAACTAATGATAAAATATTAACTTTAAGTACTTGCTACTCTGATACAGAAAGAACAGTAGTTCATGCAAAATTAATTAAAAGAGAAAAAAGACAATAAACATCAACAATTTATTGTCTTTTTCTAATCTCTAAAAACTAAATTTCTTTTTTCCATAATCCATGTTTGTTACAATAAGCATAAACTATAGAACCTTCAGTATAATCAAATGTCCACTTTGGCTCATCTCCAGGATTAAAATGTACTATTTCAACATTTTCCCCCTTAACAACTGCAATCCACATAATATAATGATCACTTTCCATAGGATGCATAACTTCTCCTACTTCAACTTCAACCTTATTTTGAGAAACATTACATAAAGGAACATGCTTTTCATGACTAGCATCTACAGTATTAGGAACAAGAAGGCTCATTTCCTTACCACAACATCTAACTCTAGAAACATCTCCATTCATCATATAAATAACATTTCCACAAACAGGACACACATAAAATTTCATAAACTTACACCTCCATCATTATTATAAAATAATATCCTAAAAAATTCTAGCATTTTAATAAACTACTATTCAGCACTCTTTAAAGAACTAATCATATCAATTTTCTTCAAACTAAAATAAGTAACAATATTAACAACAATAGTAAATATCAAAGTAATAAGAATAGCATAAACATAACTTATAGCTTTTATATTACTATCAAACATCAAAATATCTATTTCACAAGTTTTTATAATAAATCTAGTCAAAACAACACCAATCCCCATACCAAAAGCTATACCAATAATAGTCAAAATATTACTCTCTCTACCTATATAATTATAAACTTCTTTATCATAAAAACCTAAAACCTTAATAGTAGCCATCTCCCTATTTCTCTCACTAATATTAATACTAGCCAAATTATATAGTACAATAAAAGCAAGCATACCAGCCGATACTATCAAAACCAATGAAACATAACTAAAATTCTTCATAGTACTATCAAACATATCCTCCGTACTACTAGTAAAAGACATAGAACTAACACCATCAATATCCTTCAACTTATTAGAAAATTCCTGTTCCTCTTTTACACTCATTTCATCAGTCTTAACCAAAATAGTATTATAACTATCACTATCATAAACATCACGGCTTATATATATATAATGATATAAATAATTCTCCGTTATATCCGATACAACTACTTTATAATCCTTCTTTCCATCTAATACTAAATTATCTCCTTCATTAATATCAAGTAAATTAGAAATTTTCTCTGTCACAATAGCACCACTACCTAAATCAAATTTCTTACCACTTTTTCTATCTTGTAATTTAATAAAATCACTAGTATCAGAAAAAGGAACTACTAAAGTAATAGACTGGTTAGTATCTTTATTTTTTATTTCTATAGATTCTTTTTCTACTTTTAAAGCCTTATTAACTTCATCTAATTCATTAACCTGTTCATAAACACTATCTAATTCATCAACATTCAAATTATCATTTAATGTCACTTCAACTTGATAATTAAAAATCTTCTCATACTGATTAGGAACTAAATTAGTAATACAATCTTTTAAACCAAAACCAGCTAATATAAGACCGGTACATCCAGCTATCCCCAAAATAGTCATAAACATTCTCTTCTTATATCTAAAAACATTTCTAACAGTAACCTTACTAGAAAACTTTAATCGCTTCCAAATAAATGGAATATACTCTAACCAAACTCTCTTACCAACTGTTGGAGCCTTAGGTCTAAGAAGAGATGCTGGAACCTCCTTTAATGTCTTAGCACAAGCATATATCGTAGCACCTACCGTACATATTAAAGCTATTACCATTCCTTGTAAAGTT
>CALVPO010000117.1 GCA_944351345.1 uncultured Bacilli bacterium
ATATATAAATCATAGTAATCTTTCATTCTAGTATTATCGATATTTCTACTAATAATTGATTCAAATTTTTCAGCAATGATTGTTTCATAATTATAAGTCATAATATTAATAGTTTCATCATCAAATATGGTATTATATTTAAACTCTACTTCTTTATAAGTGATAACCTCTCCAGTAGTTATATCAATCATTAAATTCGTTTTTAAGCCATCAAATTCCGCTTTTAAATTAACTTTAAATCCTGAATATAATTCTTCTTCTCTGATATTTTTCATATTTTCTATTTCAAGTTTGATATTATCTTCTACATCAATATTTATAATTTCATTAATAACTTTAGTAATAGTCTCTCTATCTAGTGGCAATCCTTTTATAGTAGTATCTAAATCCATAGTGCTTCTTAAATTAACACCAAAGATAGATGATAATAAAAGTCCACCTTTAATGATAAATTTATCTTTATACTTAGATTTTGATATTCTTTTTAATAAGGCTTCAAACATAAAGTTTTGAATTAAATATTTATTAGGTAAGTTAGTTTTCTTAGATAAGTTAGATGCTTTTGCTTTTAGACTATCTCTATTTTTTATCATCCAAACACCTCGAAAACATCTCTTACTTTATTATAAATATTCATCCTTTTAGCATATTCATATAGTTTTAAAGTATTTTTCTTCTTACTATAAAAATATTCTCTAATAGCCTTATTAAAAATTTCTGCATCTATTTTCTTTTTATTTTTAATAATATCACAAATAGTTTTATCTAAATCGTAAACTCTAATAATATTACCAGAATCTAATTTATAGTTAATTACTCCTAACTCTAATAATTCTCTTTTTGTATAAAATAAATTAACATTATCTTCTTTTTGAAGAGAGCCGTTATAACCACTATTAATAGTAATATCATATTTAATAGGAATTCTATTAGAAAAGCCGTGCAAATAAAGTGCAGTGGTATTTGAATAAATAGCATTCTTACTTTTGCTTTGCAAAATCACAAACTCATCTACTAGTTCATTTTTCTTAATATATACTCCACGACTTACTCTTTCTATTTTGCCTTCTTTAATAAGTTTAGTTAAATAAAATCTGGGAATATTATTATCATTAACATCTTTAGTAGTTAAATAACCATTTTTAAATAAATTTAAAATTTTATTTTCATATTCCATACAACCATTTCCTTTCACGATTAAATTATATCATATTTAATCGTGTTTGAAAATATATTTTATTTTTATTTGATTATACATACCATAGATTTTACAATTTATTAAAAAATAATAATAAATATTAGTATCTTATATACTTTATTTATGTAAAATAAAAACGATTACTCTAAAAAAGTTAATCGTTTTAATAAATATTTTTTATAAAAAATAAACTACATAACTAAATTAATCATTAAATCTACTTGTTCCCCACCAATCAGGCATTAATTTGTCCATAGTAATAGTCTTATATTCATTTTTATCAATTAAAATTTGAATATCTTTAGAATCTCTATCTAACTGCATAATTAGTTCTCTACAAGCACCACATGGAGTTCCAACGTTACCATTAGACATAACACATACTATTTTAGCAATTTGTGATTCTCCATTAGTTAGCATATTAAATATTGCATTTCTTTCCGCGCATATTCCAAGAGTGCTAGCTGTATCTAAACATATACCGGTATATATGTTACCTTTTTTAGTTAAAATTGCTGCTGATACCTGGCCACCTTCTATAAATGGAGAAATAACTCTTCGATTTTGAACTTTACATGATTCATTATAAAGTTTATCCCATATTTTATAATCTTCCATAAATCTATCCTTTCTAGATTTAATCACAATTGTGATCAAACCCGTATAATCTTGTAATTAATATATTCATATTTGATCACACTCCTTTCCTAAATTTAATTACACATTTATTATATCATTTATATTTGTAACTTCCAAATTATTACAAATAAGATTCTATATTTTTATAAAAAAATTATTTCATACTCAATGTCATATTTTTTTAGTGTATTTACTATTTAATCCTCTAGTAATAGTAAGGGTATCATTTATCAGACACCAAGGTGTATTGCTGTTACGCTTACTCCTTGACCAAAAGCAGTTGTTGCTAATTCTACTGGACCTACTTTGGAGATAGGAAATAATATTCCTGTTCCCTCTCCATTTAAATCTATTCCTGTTTTTTCTCCAAAACCAAATTTATCTATATATTTAAATAAAGTATTTGTTCCTAATCTTCTTCCTAGTTCTACAAATCCTGGATTGCCGGGCATCGATTTTACCTCTAAAAAAAACTATTCGACATAATTATTTAATTTTCAAAATAAATATTTTTTATACTTCCATCTTTAAAATATATTTCTAAATTCATTTTATATCTAGTTTCTAATTTAGTAACTATAATTTTGTCTATTAACAAATCCGTATATATATTTAAATTATTATATACATCACTTAGTTTTTCTATTTCTAATTCTATATTTTTTAATCTTTCATGATAATTATTTTTGGTATCTAAATTATTTAATTTAGTTTTTATTTTTAATATTTCTACATCATTTCTATTAAGTCTATTTTTAAGTTCATCACTAGATATTATATTTGATATATTCAAATTAATAAGCTTATCTCTTTTATTATTTAATTCTTTTATTTGTTCTTCTAAAGATAATTTTAATTTATTATTTGATTTAAAAAACACTTCATCACATAAGGATATAAATTCATTTTTCATTAACAATAAATTTTCACTAATATATTCTGTTATTACATCACTTATAACTTTGTCTAATACCTTTTCTTTAATAATTGGAGAATTACAAGATAATACTCCTTCATTTTTATACTTTTTACATACCCAAGTAGGATTATTTTTTCTATTACTTCCAGCACATCTAACAAATATTTCATTATGAAGATTACATATTAATTTATTTGTATATTTAGATTCATCTACTATTTTTTGATTAGTAGTTATATGAATATTTCTAGAATTATATTTTTTTCTATATAATTCATTTGCTTTATTCCATAATTCTTCTGATACAATTGGATCAATTAAATCTGTTTTATATATTATTTGTTCATTCTTTGGAATTTTAACTTTTTTATGTGTTTTATAACTTTCTACTCTAGTTAAATTAGCAGTATAATAACCTTTATATCTAGGATTAATTAAAAACTTTTTTAAAGTTGTACCAGAATAAGCTTTACCATTTTTATTTTTATATCCTTTTTCATATAAAATATCAGATATTTTTTCAAATGAATATTTTCCGGTTGCATATAAATTAAATAATATTTCTATTATAGGTCTTTCTTCTTCATTTATAATCATTCTTCCATTTTTGCGATAATACCCAGTTAAATTACCACCAATAATTTTTCCATCCTTAATCATTCTCTTTATTCCAAACTTAACTCTTTCAGACAATTTTCTAACTTCGTCCTGTGCGAGAGATGACATTAAAGCAAGCCTAAATTCACTATCTGGGTAAATTGTATTTATATTATCACTTATAAAAAAAACTACTGTACCATTATTAAGAAGTTCTTCTGTGTATTTTATGCTATCTACTACATTACGAGAGAACCTAGATATTTCTTTCGTTACAATCAAATCTAATTTACCTTGTTTTGAGTCTTCTATCATCCTTAAAAAATTATCTCTAT
Source organism: uncultured Bacilli bacterium (assembly GCA_944351345.1). Classification (GTDB taxonomy): domain Bacteria; phylum Bacillota_I; class Bacilli_A; order RF39; family UBA660; genus RUG11198. The sequence continues at coordinate 3,689 of CALVPO010000117.1, forward strand.
TTTTCACACTTGTGCCACTTATACCTTCATCAATATATTCACCAACTAAATTCCATTTTTTATTCTCATTTATCATTTCTCTAAAATAATTAGATTGATTTTCTAAACTATTTAACTGATCATCTTTATCTGTAGACACTCTTGCATAATATCCTACATTCAAATTCATATCAAATATAGTTTTACCAAATAACAGTTCACTTCTAGTTTGAAGTACATTCATTTTTTGTCTCCTTTATTATTTCTT